>DASXJE010000245.1 GCA_036497565.1 Mycobacteriales bacterium | reverse complement strand
CCGAACGGGAGGTCGCTGCCGAGCATGACCTTGGCGGCGTGCTCACCCTGGTCCTGTGCGTTTCGCCAGGCTTCCAGGCGCATCCGGCGACCGTCATAGACCTGGATCGGAAACGAACAGCAGTCGCCGGCCGCGAGGACGTGTGGATCAGAGGTAGTCAGTGTGGAGTCCACCGTCACACCGTTCTGGACCTCCAACCCACCCTTCTCGGCGAGCGCCGTCTCCGGCACTGCGCCGACCGCGGCGAGCACAACGTCGGATGGAATTCGGGAGCCGTCGCTGAGTTCGACAATCGCGTTTGTCGAATTCCGGGTTATCGCCTGAATGCTGACGCTGCATCGCAAGTCCACGCCGTTCGTCAGGTGGCGCTCGGTGACAATCTCGGCGATCTCTGGAGGTACGACGCGACCCAGGACTCGATCGGCCATCTCGACGACAGTCACCGCGCAGCCGCGTCGGACGGCGCTCGCCGCCACCTCGAGGCCGAGGAAGCCCCCGCCGATGATCGTCACCTTTGCCCCCGGAAGAAGCTGCCGGCGCAACACACTGGCGTCGCGCGCGTCCCGTAGGTACAACGCTTCCTCTGCACCAGGAAGGGACAAGCGCCTCGGTCGAGCACCAGTGGCAACCAACAGTCGCTCGTAAGCGCGAGAGGATCCGTCGGCAAGGACGACCGCACGGCGCTCCAAGTCGATGTCCACTACGGCGACTCCCGCGGCGTGTTCGATGCCTGAGGCAACGAGGGAGCCCTCTGCCACCAGCGGCGTGGGAGGCGGGCCGTCCGCGGCGGCCAAGCCAGCCTTGGACAGCGGCGGTCGATCGTACGGGTGATCGGTCTCCTCGCCAAGCAGGCAAACCGGCCCGGCCCAGCCGCCTTCCCGGATTGCTACGGCTGCCCGCGTGCCACTCACTCCCGCTCCGACGACGATCATTGCTCGCGGGTTCATCGCTGATGCCTCAGTCGATGTCGATGTCGATGTATACGGTGCCGGAGTCGATCATCGTTGGGTAGATCTGCAGGCCGACGATGACCGGCGCGCCCTGCGGTGATCCATCGCGATAGTCGAACCGCCCGTTGTGCTTCGGACACTCTACGATCGCGCCCATGACCAGGCCGTCGCACAGCAGGGTCTTCTCGTGCGTGCAGTGACCGGCCGTGGCGAAGTACTGGTCGTCGGGCGAGCGGTAGATGGCGTAGTCGACGCCCAAGTGCTCGAAGGGGATCACGTCCTCCTCATCGACGTCGTCGATGGCGCACGCGGGCACCCAGTTGGGCACGACTGTCCTTTCGATTGGTTCGGGCTGGCCGCTAGGCGATCAACGCCGGCTCGTTGTACGGGGGCGCCCCGGGTGGCAGTTCGCGTCGCACGTGATAGCTCTGGTCCTTGAGTTGCTTCAGGACTGCGGGCACGAGCTCCTTGTAGGCCGCCCAGATCGAGGGATATACCGGGGCGAGGTCGCCCTTGATCTGCTCGTGTAGCTCGGGAAGCCGGTGGAAGGGCACCATCGGGAACATGTGGTGCTCCACGTGATAGTTCATGTTCCAGTACAGAAACCGGTTGAACCAGCACATCTTGATGGTCCGGGTGTTCAGCCGGTGGTCGAGCACGTTTTCGCCCATGCCCGCGTGCTGGGTCAGGCCATAGACCAGGTGCATGAACGTTGCATAGATGCGCGGTCCACCAACCAGCAGGAACGGAACGATAGAGCCGGTGAGCACCGCCACGACAACGGTGGCTGCATAGATAGCCAGCCAGATCCGCGCCTTGCGGTACACCCGGTGCTGCTCCTGGTCGGGCACCACCTCTGCCTCGTCCGGAGTAAGCCGGCCGACCGCGTGAAGGAACATCAGCTTGAACGAGGTCGGTACGTCCACCAGGCCGAAGAAGTTGAGCAGGATCCGGGCGAGGCGGGCCGGGCGCATCGCGGCGATCTCCGGGTCGCGGCCGACGATGATCGTGTCTGTGTGGTGACGGGTGTGGTTCCATCGCCAGACGGTGGGCTCACGCATCATCATGAACGAGGCGATCTCGTAGACCGCGGTGTCCATCCAGCGGGTCTTGAATGCAGTTCCGTGCCCCGCCTCGTGCCAACGCGAGTCGCCGGCGCTGGCGTAGAGCAGGCCGTAGAGCAGCAACACCGGCGCCGCGAGCCACGGGCTGACCGAGATCCAGAGCCACGCGCCCGCCGCACCGAGCAGTATCATGCCACCCAGCCAGATCGCGGTGTCACGGATGGCGGGTCCATCCTCGCGTCGCATCAGCTCCTTCATCCGCTTGCGCGGCACCTCACTCTTGAACCAGACTGCCCCGGCGAGTCCGCGCTCGACGGCCTCGTCGGATGCAGGGCCCACCAGGCTGTACAGAGCCAGGCGCTCACGTCCCATTACAAGTCCCTCCTTGAC
>DASXJE010000244.1 GCA_036497565.1 Mycobacteriales bacterium | reverse complement strand
GCCGTACTGTCCCGTCTTGACCTGCTCAAACACCAGCGCCACCGCGCGTTCCCGCACCTCACGTGGGTACGTCCTACTCCGTGCCATGATCAGATTCTCCACTCCAGTGTGGAGCCTCCATCAGACCCGGGGTGGTTCACTACCGCTTCGTGCCGGTCATGGCTTGATCTCCTTGTGCGGCTGGCCCGGCTACCTGGGCCGGCTAGTGTGGCTTGAGAGGAGCGTGGCCTCGCCCCGACTGACGCGTGCCCGCCGACCGGTCCTGTCACCCCACTTGCGGAAGGGAGACAGGAACATGGTGATCCTCGGGATCGACGCGCACAAACGCACCCACACCGTCGTCGTGGTCGACCAGGCCGGTCGCAAGCTCGGCCAACGCACCATGTCGACCACAACCACAGCTGATCATCTCAGTCTGCTGAGCTGGGCCAAGCAGTTCGGCGACGAGCGGGTCTGGGCGGTCGAGGACTGCCGGCATCTGTCTCGCCGGTTGGAGCGTGACCTGCTCGGTGCCGGGGAGCGCATCGTGCGGGTGCCACCGAAGATGATGGCCAACACCCGTGACAGCGCCCGGACCTATGGCAAGTCCGACCCGATCGACGCACTGGCCGTGGGCCGCGCGGCGCTGCGGGAGCCGAACCTGCCCATTGCTTGCCTGGATGGCCCGTCCCGGGACGTGCGGCTGCTCGTCGGCCGCCGGGAGGACCTGGTCGCCGAACGCACCCGGGCTATCAATCGGCTGCGTTGGCATCTGCAAGAACTCGACCCCGGATGGGAGCCGGCGCTTCGCTGCTTGTGGCGACCTAAGCACCTCACCGCCGTCCTTCAACGACTCGACGGGACGCCCGGGCTGGTGGCACGGATCGCACGCGCACTCACCGTCCGGCGCAGCGAGCTGACCAGCCAGACCGCCGAGATCGACCGCGAACTGGAACCCCTTGTTGCCCAACTGGTGCCCACCTTGCTGGCATTGCGCGGCTGTGGTCCGCTCACGGCCGCCAAGATCGTGGGTGAGACCGCGAGCATCACCCGGTTCCGGTCCCGACATGCCTTCGCCCGGCACAACGGCACCGCCCCGGTCCCGGTCTGGTCAGGCAACCGGGAACGAGTCCGGCTCAGCCGCATCGGCAACCGCCAGCTCAACGCCGCACTGCACCGCATCGCGCTGACCCAGGCCTATCACCACCCTCCAGCCCGAGAGTTCCTCGCCCGACGGAGATGACGGTGGGGAGGTGATCTCCTCACGGCGCGCCCGAGGCTGCCAGTCCTCGGCATGGCGGGGACTCAGCCAGGCTGACCGGCGAGGATCGGCACAGTGTGGATCGCTCGACCATCGTCTGCCTTCAGCCAGCGCGCGTGCAGCTTGACCAGGTAGCCGTCGAGTTCGTCAGCCGCGACCTCGAACTCGCCCTTCTTGAGCAGCCTGATCATCTTCCTGCGAGCCCGAATGACGAACTGGTGATTGGGTGTGTCCAGTCGTGGGATCAGGCTTCGCAGAATCGATGTCAGCGACTCGACGAGCACCGCAAGTACGGGATTGTCGGTGGCATTCGCGAGGATGTTGTAGAACTCGAGCAGCACGAGTGCACGTTCTCCGCGGCTCGCAGCATCAGTCAGCTGCGCGCCGGCCTGGGTGTTCGCTTCCAACGCCGCGAAGTCCTCCGGTGTCAGCTTCGGACCTGCCACGTGCACCACGAGCCCGCAAAGCCACCGCATGCAATCGGTCAGATCCTCGAGTGAGAAGTCGGTCAGAGACAGCCGCTGGCTGATGCTCGCCGCGACTCCTGAGGATCCCGACTGGGTGATGACCGCGCCGCCCTTCTGCCCGCGACGCAGCGTAATCACGCCACTGATCTCGAGCATTCGGAATGCTTCTCGGACGGTGTTGCGGCTGACTGCGAATTGTTCGGCCAGAACACGCTCTGGGGGCAGACGGTCGCCGGGCGACAGCTGGCCGTCGTCGATCAGTTGGCGCACCTGGTCGATGATCTCGTCGAATGCTCGGCGTGGACGCGCTGGCCGAAACAGTTCGACATCGGTCCGAGCTACCAGGTCACCACTCATCGAACAGATCGCTCCTCGCGTCGTCTGGTGCAATGGTAGCGCCATCAGAATGGCTCAGCCGATGTCTCGTCGGGACGGGTGCCGGAGCGGGACGGGATGTCGACGCTGTCGGCGCGAGACCTTGGTCGTTCGTCGGTCAGAGCTCGTCAAGCGTCGCAGCTGCGGCCAGCTTAGAGCGGTAACGCATGGTTTTTCCTGCGGCATTGCAGCCGACGACACCGATCAGCCGGCCGGCGCGAGCGTACAGCGCGACGAAGGAGCCGCGTTCGGGGTCCTCGTCTACGACCTTAACGAGATCGGCGCCTGCCGGGCTGCCCAGCACCTGGATCCGCTTCCCATACTGGTCCGACCAAACGTAGGGGACGGAATCGCTCCATCGCGGACCCTCGATCGCGGCAATCTCATGCGCGACGATGCGCGCCTGCTCGCGTGCACTGGTCCAGTGCTCGTGACGGACGGCAACGCCGTCGCCGTTGGTCCAAGTGGCCACGTCTCCGACCGCGTAGACACCGCTACGGATTGTGTGTCCACGATCGTCACACCGCACGCCCCCGTCGCCGACCAGCCCGGAGCCGGCCAACCATTCGACATTCAGCACGGCTCCCAATCCAGCGACCACGACATCCGCGTCCACGTGACTGCCATCAGCAAGGTGGACGCGCTGTCCCGCGGCGAGTTGCTCAACGCGCTCCACTCCGACTCCGCACCGCACTTCGGTCCCACCGCTCTCGTGAAGCCTGGCCAGCCGTGTGGCGACCTCGGTACCCAGGAGCGGTTCGAACGGCAGCGTTCCCACTTCGACGACGACCACCGAACAGCCCAGTGCGCGGGCGCTCGTGGCCACCTCGGCGCCGATGAAGCCGCCTCCGATGATCACCACCCGCCCGGCCTTAGCGAGCGCCGAGCTGAGCCCGATCGCATCGGGCAGGTCGCGCACCGTCCATACCGCACCTGACAGTTCGTCGGTGGGGAAAGGCCGGGCCCGTGCCCCGCTGGCGATGACGATCATGTCGGCGGCAACCTTGGACCCGTCGGTGAGCCGGACCGCCAGTTGGTCGTCGTCCAGACCAACGGCCCGAGTCGAGGTCCGGATGTCGATACCGAGCTGGGTGTACTGCTCCTCCGGGTGGAAAGCGATGTCCGCCAGATCGACCGTGCCTGTAAGCACGCCCTTGGACAGGGGCGGACGGTCATAGGGAGGCGTGGGTTGCGCTTCCAGAATCGTCACCGCGTCCTCGTAGCCGAGCCGGCGCAGCTGGATCGCCACACCGACCCCTGCTACCGAGCCACCGACGATGACTGTTCCGTTCGTCATGACCGTCCCCTCACGTGAAGACCTCGCCGGTGAACAATCGCCGGAACGTCCGATACGTGGTCGCCGATCGGGCCACGTACGCGTCGTCTCGGGCTTCGACAAGCGCATCGACGGTCATCACGCCGGCCGGTGTGGACAAGCGCAGCGCGCCGTGTGCTGAGTCGCGGACGTTGTCCGACACGACCGAGCCGGGGATCCGCGCCGCCACCGCGCTGCACAGCGCGCCGGTTCCGGGGATCGCGCGGTGCGCCTGGCCGTTCGACATGTACCGCACGGCCAGGTCGTAGTCGTCTGCGTCCACGAAGGCGCCGTCGGAACTCGCGTACGGCTTCGGTGGTCCCACCATCGCCACGAACGGCGTCAATGGGCGGTCGTCCGCGGCGAGAACAGAAGAGGCAAGACCCATCTTGACCGCAGCGTGCGCCCGGATCGTGGCGAGCGTAGACAGCACGTCGGCTCGCGACTCGATCGCGTCGGGAAGCTCGACGCCGCTGAGTTCCAGTTCCGACGCGGGCACGAAGACGCACGCGTTCCCGGCATCCACCATCGACACGGTGAAGGTTCCAGCGTCGGTACGCAGCTGGTCCGTCGGCCGCCCGGTTGGCAACAATCGGCCGGTGGCCGGGCCACCGGGATCGATGAACTCCAGCCGGACGGGAGCGCCTGTCCCGGCCACGCCGGGTATCGCGAGGTCTCCCTCTTCCAGAGCCAGCCCGTCCACCACGTCGAAACTCGCACGCACGAACTTCGATGTGTTCGTATTGAAGATTGTCACACTCGTAGGCCCGTCCGCCCGGCGCAGCAGGCCCGCGTGAAGTGCGAACGGGCCGATCGCCGCGGTCATGTTCCCGCAGTTGCCGGAGTAGTCGACAAGGGCTCGGCGGATCTGCACCTGGGCGAAGGTGAAATCGACATCGGCCTCCGGGAGAGCCGACGGCCCGACGACGCAGACCTTGGACAGTGACGACAGCCCGCCACCCATGCCGTTCAGCTGCCGGCCGTAGGGATCGGGGCTGCCCATCGCCGTGAGCAGCGGAGGATCCCAAGCCGCTTCGTCCGCGGGCAGGTCCGCGCGTCGCAGCATCAGCGCCTTGCTGGTGCCGCCGCGCATGAACGTGGCGGGCAGGACCCCGGGCACTAGAACGTCCGCGGGGAGATGGCGGAACGCTCCTCGATCGCGAGCGTCATCGCGCCGACCCGATCGATCGCGATCTCCAGAGAATCGCCGGGCACGATCGGCCCAACCCCTTCCGGGGTACCGGTGAGCACGATATCTCCTGGGCGCAGCGCCACGACCGATGAGATGATCTCGATCGCCTGCCAGACGTCGACGATCATCGCGCTGGTCTGCGCGGACTGCCGCTGCTGGCCGTTCACCGACAGGCGGCTGGACAGCGTGTGCGGGTCACCGATCTCGTCGGCAGTGACCAGGTACGGGCCGATCGGCGTGAAACCGGCGAACGACTTGCGCATCGACCGGTCTTCCTGCCGGCCGTCCGGGTCGATGCGCATCGTGACGTCTACCGCGCAGGTGTAGCCGAAGACGACGTCCGCGGCCTGCGTGGCAGGCACCTCGAACGCGGAGGCGCCAATCACCGCGGCAAGCTCGCACTCGTGGTCGAAGCGACGGTCCGAACCCTTCGGTAGTCGGACTGCCTCGCCCGGACCGATCACGCTGGCAGGCGCCTTGAGGAAGAACCCCATCTCGTTAGCGGTGCGCTTCCCGCTGACGGTCATCCGGCCGATCTCGCCGAGGTGGGCCGCGTAGTTGCCGGGCAATGCGAATACACCGCTCGGGCTGGGGGAGCAGGCCCGTAGGGTCACGGCGCTCACTGGGCGCGTATCGCCTGCGTCGGTGGTCAGTTCGTCGGCGACATCGGCCCAGTTGGCGATCAACCAGTTCATCCGGGCCTCCGGCACGGCATTCAGCGCGTCAGGGAGGACGTGCGTCACGTCGCTGACCACGTCGCCGACCACCACGCCTATGCGGTAGTCGTCGAAGACCGCGAGTTTCACGAGGTCTCCTCGCGGTAGAGCCCGAGCTTCTCGTATACCGGTGAGTCGTCCACGCGGAACAGTGAAGCCTCGGCGGAGTAAGGGTTTTCGTGGCAGTGGTCGGTCCATGGTGGGATAGCGAAGAAGTCGCCCTTGCTCCACTCGAACCTGTGGTCGCCCACGTGCGTGACGCCCGAGCCGTCGACGACCCAGTAGACCTTGCTGCCGAGATTTCGTCGGGTCGTACCCCGGAAACCGGGACGCAGTAGTTGTCGCTTCGTGGACAGGGTGGTGAGTGCCGACGATCCGTTCGTCGGATTGATGTGCTCGACGATCACGTCGTCCACCGGGTCGGCCGGCAGTCCTCTGGCGTAGTCCAGGGCACGAATCGAGTCCGATCGCGGGTAGGTGAGTAGTGGGTTCACGGCCGAAGGGGGCAGGGCCGGTCCGGCGCGCAGGAGTCCGGTGCCGAACATCCGGAACGAGGTGTCCGGAATCGGCTGAGGTTCCTGGACCTCCTCTTTGTAGAGCTCGAAGAAGGTCGCGTGCAGCGACCGCACCAGTGAGATGTCGAGAACGTCGATCCACACCATCGGCGCGTCGCCGTGATGGACGTGGTCGTGCCACGTCAGGCTCGGCGTGAGCACCAGGTCGCCCTCGTTCATCTCGTAGGACTCGCCGTCGACGGTGGTGAAACAGCCATGGCCCTGCATGACGAACCGGAACGCGGTCGGCGTGTGCCTGTGGGCGGTGGCGACCTCGCCGGGCCGGATGTACTGGATCGACATCCAGAACGTCGGCGTCGTGCCAAATTCGAGGCCGGGGTTCGTGAGCTTCAGCGTGCGCCGTGCGCCGTCGGCGGAGAGGTTCAGATGCTGGTCCAGCTCGCTGACGATCTTTTCCAGGTCCGTCCACCGCCAGTGCACCGGACGCATCGGAGAGGAAGGGGTCGCTGTGAACAGCGGAGGATCGCCAGGAGCCTGGACGCGGACATTGACCGCGGCCAGTTCTGCCAGGTATGTGGCATCGAGGCTGTCATCGTGGCCGACCGAGGACATCGCTCTCCCTTCTAGCAATGGTTGGACCTCACCGTCCTAGGGCTTCCTGTGTGGGATGTCAAGCAAATGGTCCTCTTGACAGCTCAATGGTAGGTCCTTAGCGTCTTGGCGGACCACGGGTTGCCGAGAGCCAGCTCACCCTTCACTGTCGAGGCCGGGTGCACATGGATGGTTCGGGACGCCGCTTGCGGGCGCTGCTGGGGGCAGCCCCGCTGATGGTGCCGGGGGCCGCCAATGCACTCGCGGCCCGCGTGATCGAAGACGTCGGCTTCCAGGCGTGCTATGTGACCGGCGCGGGAATCGCGAACACCTACCTCGCCACGCCGGACATCGGCCTGGTCACCCTCGACGAACTGTGCGGTCACGTCGGGGCCATCGCCGACGCGATCGACCTTCCGCTGATCGTCGACGCCGACACCGGCTTCGGCAACGCGCTGAATGTCGCGCGGACGGTGCGTCGCCTCGAGCGCGCGGGTGCGGCCGCGATTCAGCTGGAGGACCAGGTCAGCCCGAAGAAGTGCGGGCATTTCAACGGGAAGGCAGTGCTCAGCTGTGCCGAGATGCAGCAGAAGATCCACGCCGCGGTCGACGCTCGGGTCGACGAGTCCCTCTGCGTTGTCGCCCGGACCGACGCGCGGGTGATTGAGGGACTCGACGCCGCGTTGGATCGGGCAGCCGCCTACCGCGAGGCGGGCGCGGACATCCTGTTCGTCGAGGCGCCGCACGGTCTCGACGAGCTGCGCCAGATTCCTGTCGCCGTTCCCGGTCCGCACGTCGCCAACATGGTCGAGGGCGGAAAGACGCCGCTCGTCCCCCTCTCCGAGCTGTCCGGCTTCGCGATCGTGCTGTTCGCGAACATCGCACTGCAAGCTGCGGTCAAAGGGATGCAGGACGTGCTGGGCGAGGTGCGCCGCACCGGGACCGTCGCCGGGCTCGGTGACCGGATCGCGCCCTGGGCCGAGCGTCAGCGACTGGTCCGCAAGGCAGAGTTCGACCGCCTGGAAGACGACTACCGCACAAGCGAAGCAGCGAGGTAACCGATGCCCCAGGACCGTATCCGCGTCCCTGTCCTCATCGTCGGCGGCGGTCCGGTAGGGCTCGCCCTGGCCGGCGATCTCGGTTGGCGCGGCGTCGCGTCGATGCTGGCTGAGAGGCGCTCTGGTCGGATCACCCAGCCGAAGATGGACATGGTCGGTGTACGCACCATGGAGTTCTGTCGGCGCTGGGGAATCGTCCCCTGGGTCGAGTCAGCCGGCTACAACCGTGCCTACCCGCAGGACTGCGCGTGGGTGACCACACTCAACGGCTACGAGTTCGGTCGCGAACCATTCCCGCCCCCGCGGGACGAGCAGCCGCCGCCGCAGAGTCCGCAGAAGCGGGAGCGCTGCCCGCAGAACTTCTTCGACCCGGTACTTGCGCG
>DASXJE010000243.1 GCA_036497565.1 Mycobacteriales bacterium | reverse complement strand
ACGTCGTTCTCACCACGGTGTTCGCGGTTCCACTCGGCATGGTCGATCACGTCGACGGCCACCTCGTCGGGGGCTGCGGAATCATCGACGTCGGCAACCTCGCGCAGCGGACTGGTAGTCACCCGCGCGCACCTCGTTTCTTCACTGGACTGTGTCCCTCCCCCACTACCCAGCGAGGTCCCGTCGAATCGGTCCACCGGCGGGTACGGGGGCGCTCCAGCCCAGGACAGCATTGCTAATCCGTCCGTCTATGCCGGTTCGGACGGAAAGCGCCAAACCTGTCCCTCGTGGGGAGCTTGTGGCGCCTGGTCCTGCATGACGGTGTTGTCGCCGAGGCCGAGCAGCCGGCGTACGGCCCGACTGGGATTGGTGAGCACGAGCGAGCCCACGGATGTGGTCACCACCCGGCGCAGGACGGAGATCAGAGCGTCGAGCCCGGCGGTCGTGCAGGCACTGACTCCGCCGAGGTCCACGGTGATCTGCCCGTGACCGGCGAGGCGCAACCAGTCGAGGGCTTCGTGCAGGCGGTCGGCCGTCATTGGTGTGAGTTCGCCGGCCACTGCGAGCCGCGCACTCGGCCCGCTGGTGGTCACCGACCAGGACAGGAGCGGTCCGGCGTCGGGATGGCTGGATGCGGCGGTCGGCCGCGCACGGGTCCGTTGCGGTGTAGGCGGTGCCATGCCGTGGTCCCCCCCAAGAGCGAAACGGCCGGAGACGCGCAGCCTGAGGGGTCCGATGGAGTCGGGATGACCGCGTGTCGGCGCCGATGGGTGGCCTGTGCGGCTGACTTCCCAACCAGGGGAGACTGTACGTGCGCGGCGCGCCGGGCGCTAGATGCCGTTCACCGTGGATCACCGGTCCGACCTGTGACATACATCCCGTCACCTGTCTGGCCTCTTTGCCTTACAGGCTGCGCGCAGTAGTCTCTCGACGTCGGTTGGGAAGTCAGCCGTTCGTGCCGCGCGCACCGGCCACCGACCTCGTCCACGTGTGTCCTCGCCGCGGTCGGACGCGTCCGGTAGATCATCGGGAGGAGCTACCAGGTGGGATCTTCCGACGTTGCGGCCCGAAGGCCGATCGAGATGACGTTGCTCGAGTTGACGGTCGTCGTCGATGTGGATGGTTGCCAGGTGCAACTCCGCGGGGACCTCGATCTGTGCAGCGCGCCGCTCCTCGAGGAGAATCTGGCGGCGCTGCGTGACAGCGGCTGTCGAGACGTCACGATCGACATTTCCCGACTCGAGTTCTGTGACTGCTCCGGGCTCAATGTCCTGCTCAAGGCGCATGCCGCCCTGCAGCGGGAGGGCGGCGGCCTGACCCTCGCCGGTATCACCGGCCCGGTCCAGCGGATCCTCGAGCTGACCGGGATGGCGGATGTGCTCGGCGTCGACGACATCTTTCTCAACCGGGAGGGACCGGGCACCGCGGAGGCCGTCTGACCCTCCCCCGGCGATATCATCGACGTATGCCCGTTACCGTCGCCGTCGCCCAGTTCGCTGCCGGCACCGACAAGGACGCCAACCTCAAGGCGCTGCACGATGGTGCGCTCGCCGCCGTCGAGCAGGGTGCGGCCCTCATGGTCGCCCCGGAAGATTCGATGTTCACCTCACCGGACCCGGCCGCGGACCTGTCCGGCATCGCCGAGACGCTCGACGGAGCCTTCGCCACGGAGGTGGCCGCCCTGGCCGCCGAGACCGGGTTGACCATCGTCGCCGGGATGACCGAACGGCTGACCGATGACGACCGGGTCTCCAACACCGTCCTCGCGGTCGACGGACGCGGCGAGCGGATCGGGGTCTACCGCAAGCTGCACCTCTACGATGCCTTCGGCTACCAGGAGTCGCTGCGGGTCCGCCCAGCCGACCATGCCGACCCGCTCGTCTTCACCGTGGGCGGTCTCTCTTTCGGCGTCATGACCTGCTATGACCTGCGATTCCCCGAGCAGGCCCGGTTCCTGGTCGACGCCGGCGCGCAGGCACTGCTGGTCCCCGCCGCGTGGGCCAGCGGACCCGCGAAGGAGGACCACTGGAGCACCCTGCTGCGCGCCCGCGCGATCGAAAACACCGTCTACGTCGTCGGGGCCGGGCAGACCGCGCCGCGATGCAGCGGGCACAGCATGATCGTCGACCCGATGGGTGTGGTCCGGGCCAACGCAGGTGAAGAGCCGGCAGTGGCCTCCGCGCAGTTGAGCACGGAACGGCTGGACACGGTGCGGGCCAAACTCCCGAGCCTGTCCCATCGCCGCTTCCGGGTCGTGCCCCGATAGGGCACCCCCGGGTGAGATGGCCGAACAGACGGTACGCCGACGCCGGCAGCTGGTGGTCGTCGATTGGATACGCCGGGCCCCCGCCACCTACCTCTGGCTGACGCTTCTCGCCGGGACGACCACGGTGCTCGTCAACCTGCGGCCCGCTGCCCAGCAACATCTGCTCGTCACCTGGAGCACCAACCTGCACAACCTCGGCCGCGACCCGGTCCAGGTGTTGCTGGCGAGTGCGCTGTGGACCGACGCGGCGTCGCTGGCCGTCTACGCCGTGCTGTTCACGGCGCTGCTCGCCCCCGCCGAGCACTGGCTCGGCACCGGGCGCTGGCTGATCATCGCGGTCGTCGGGCACGTGGGAGCGACCCTGATCAGCGTCGGCGACCTCGCCGCCGACCTCAGTGAGCATGCCGCCGATCCCCGCCTCGCCGACGACGTCGACGTCGGCGTCAGCTACGCCCTGGTCGCGCTATGCGCCGTGCTCACCTACCGCATTCCCTATCCGTGGCGGTGGATCTACCTGGCCGGCGGGCTGGCCCTGCTGATCCCGCCGGTGATCTGGCACGGCACGGTCACCGACATCGGTCACCTCAGCGCGCTGCTGATCGGTCTGCTCTGCTATCCGCTCACCCGCGGACGGCGGTTCTCAACCCGCGCGGGTCACTCTCCGTAGACCTCGGCGATCGCCGACTCGTAGTAGTCGAGTGCGCGTTCGACCGGGCCGAGCCCCGCGGAGGGCAACCAGTGCACGACGCGGCGGAAGCCGGCGGACTCATAGTGCTCGATGACCTTCGCGTCCGGCGGCACGCCCATCACCATGAGATCGATCGGGCGGTCGGCCCGCGCGCGAAGCGCAGCCCCGCGCCCGATGACGTCGGGCGAATGGTTGGGGAACCACGCGTCGCCGAAGGCGAGCACCCGGTCCTCGACCGTAGGACCGGCACCACCGACGAGCACCGGAGGATAGGGCCGCTGTGCCGGCTTCGGCCACGACCAGATCCGGTCGAAGTCCACGTACTTTCCGTGGAAGCTCGCCTCGTCCTCGGTCCAGATCGCCTTCATGGCCCGCATCCGCTCGTCCAGCAGCGCCATCCGGGTACGTGGGTCGGTGCCGTGGTTGGCCATCTCCTCGCGGTTCCAGCCGGCGCCGACACCGAATTCGACTCGGCCGCCGGACAGGACGTCGACGCTCGCGACCTCCTTCGCGGTGATGATCGGGTCGCGCTCGATGACGAGACACACTCCGCTGCCTACCCGCAATCTGGTGGTCGTGGCTGCGGCCGCGGTGAGCGTGACGAAGAGGTCGTAGGTGTGCAGGTACTTGCGCGGCAGTTCGCCGCCGCCCGCATAGGGCGTCGCCCGACTGGCCGGGATGTGCGTGTGCTCGGCGAAGAAGAGCGACTCGTGTCCCCGCTGCTCGACCAGCCGGGCCAGCGAGCCCGGGTCGACGGCGTCGTGCGTTGCGAAGAAGCCCACACCGGTGTCCATCCGGCGAGCCTACGCCGGCGCAACAGCGCGGGTCGTTACAGCCGGGAGGTGAGCTCGGTGACGATTTCGGCCGCCGACTGTGACCGTTTCGCGAGCGCAATACCCTGTCCGGCCCACATCGAGAGCGCTTCGATGTCACCCGTCGTCCCGGCCATCGGTGGTGCCGGCTCGTAGCGAACGATTGATTCGCCGGAGTCGAAGTGCGCGATGACGTCGCCCTCTCCCGGCCGCTGCCCGGGCGGGGGGCGGCCCGCAGCTTCCCACGCCTTCGCCGTCGAGTTGCTGAGCGCGCGGTGCGGAGAGTCGGGCCACCCGACCTCGTACAGGTTGGGATACCACTGGGGATCGGTCTCGGCCGCGGCCATCAGCCGGCGCCGGTAGTCCTCGTGGATCGGCATCTCCTCGGCCAGCAGGAATCGCGTGCCGAGCCATGCGGCCTGTGCTCCGAGGGCGAGCACCGCGGCGACTCCGCGGGCGTCACCGATCCCGCCGGCCGCGATCACCGGCACCGGCGCCACCGCGTCGACCACGGCGGGCACCAACGGCAGCGTCGCGACGCGACTCCACACGTGGCCGCCGGCCTCCCAGCCCTGCGCGACGACCACGTCCACACCGGACGCGACGGCCCGCCGTGCTTCCTCGGCACTGCCGACCGTGAGCATGACGACTCCCCCGGCGTCGTGCACCGACTCGACGTATTCGCCGGCATCCCCCCAGATGAACGAGACGATCCGCAAGCCGGCTTCGAGGGCCTGGTCGAGGCGGCGGTGGTGATCCTCGGTGAGAACGAAGTTGCCGCCGAACGGCCGCGCGGTCAGCGCCGCTGTCTCACGAATGACCGCCCCGGTGTCAGCGGACCAGGTCAGCGTCACCATGCCGAGCGCACCGGCGTTCGAGACCGCGGCGGCCAGCCGCGGAATGGCGGCCATGGGCGCCTGGACGATCGGCTGTTCAATCCCAAGCATCTCGCAAACCGGTGTGCTCACTGCGTTAGTCACTCCCGCACGCTTGCCGGCCACCGGCCGTGTCACTCATACGATGTCGGTGTCGACTCGGGGGACCGCCGGTCCCACCCGTGAAAGTGCGAGTAGTCGCCTGCGTCCCAGGCTTCGCGAAGCCCAGCAGCGCTCAGATCCCAGTCCGGGCGGATCTCGCTAGTGGCGGAACGCACGTCATGCCACAGGTCGTTGAACGACGGGCGCCCGAAGAACCAGTACCCGTTGTAGATGCTGTGAACGACCAGCCCCGGCTTGAGCACCAAGGTGTGCGGGATCATCGGGTTGTGGTCGGGGTCGGTGTATTCCTGGATGTCGAGGTCCTGCTGGACGGTGCGGCCGGGATCGGACAGGAAGGGCCACTGGGCGCCCACCGACGCGCGGAACTCTTGCAGGGTGTGATGGTCGTCGGTGGCGATCGTCGCGATCTGGGTGTAGCCCACCGCTACCTTCGAGTAGTTGGCCGCCAACTCGAGGTGCTGCTGGTGCTCTTTGGGGCAGTAGTTGCCCCGCGCCAGCGTGAGGATAAGCGGATCGCGGCCCTGGATCTCGCTGAGAGTACGCACCGTGCCGGTGTGATCCGGGAGAGCGTAATCAGGGAAGGTGCCGCCAGGTCTGATATCGGGACGCATCGCACGACCGCCTCTCACAACCTCAAATGCCCGACCTCGGCCGGTGCCACCACGGTAGCCGAGGAGTTGCTCTCGCGTGAGTTCTGCCATTACGGGGACGGGTCGAGGCGAGTGTGCTTGCCACCAGCGCGATTCCGCCGAAGACGAGCAGCGGCAGCGCGCTCACCACGGCGGCGAGCGCCCCGCCGGCCAGGCCGGAGACGGCCTCCGCACCCACCTGCAGGGATTGGTTGGCGCCGAGGACGTGTCCCTGCTCGTCGGCGCCGGCCGCCTCGGACAGGGTGCTCGCGCAGAGCGGCAGCACGATCGCCAGGCCCAGAGCGGTCAACCCGAGGGTGACCCAGAGGAGGTTCAGGATGCCCGGTAGCGGAACGACGATCATGGCGACGCCGGTGAGGGTGCCCGCCGCGACGATGAGTGCGTGCGCGGTGAACCGGCGCAGCAACGACCGGAGCAGCCACAGATTGGCGACGACGATGGGCACCGCGACCCACGCGATGAACTCCGACTCGCGGGTGACGCCCAACGCGAACCGGTCGACGAGGTAGAGCGGGTAGACCCGGAAGAAGCCGAAGATCGCCAGGTAGAACAAGACGTTGGTCAGGTAGATCCGGCGAAACCGCCGCTCGGTGAACGCCGCGGTCAGGGTGCCGACGTTCGACCGGGGCCGCCCCGCGGCGGTGGGGCGGTGGGTCTCGGGCAGCCATCTCGCGACTGCTCCGAGGGTCAGCGCCAGCAGCACCGCCACCGCGAAGAACGGAGTCGCTGGCGTGAACCAGCTGACCACCTGGTCGTCGGCAAGTGGACCTCCTACGAGCGGCCCGACGACGTACGCCAGGCTCGAGCTCAGGTAGACGTAGCCGAACAGCCGGCTCCGGTCGGCGGATGACGTGACGTCGGCCAGCGAGCTCTGCGCGATCGAGATGTTCGCCTCGAACAGCCCTCCGACGAACGTGCAGATCACCAGCAGGACGAGGTTGCTTATCAGCAGCGCCGCGCCGACCGACACGTAGACTGCGGTGGCGACCGTCAGCGTGGCGATGAGCACGGGACGCCGACCCCATCGGTCGGACAAGGCGCCCAGCACCGGGGCGCCCAGAAACTGCCCCAGGGGATAGACCGACAGCAGCACCCCGAGCAGCAAGGACCGCTGCGCATGAGACGCCGACGCCGGCAATATGCCCCCGTTGTCGGTCAGCAGAAGTGGCGTGAAAACCGTGATCATGAGGCTGTAGCCGACGAAGCCGACGAAGACCACGACGTAAAGCGGCAGCAATCGCCGTACCGTCCCCGTCGTCACACCGGACAGGCTGCCCGACACCGACCCGACGGGGCGGGATGACGCGCCTCGTAGGCTGGGTCCATGACAAACGGGCACCCGACCGACCGGCCTCTGACGCTGATGGCCGTGCACGCTCATCCCGACGACGAAGCGACGGGAACCGGCGGCATCCTGGCGCGATATGCGGCGGAGGGCATCGAGACCGTGCTCGTGGTCTGCACGGACGGCGCGGCCGGCGACGGCCCGGGCGGGGTCAAGCCGGGCGAGCCCGGTCATGACCGGGACGCGGTCGTCGCCATGCGCCGCAGTGAGCTCGAGGCGAGCTGCGCGGCGTTGAAGGTCGGCGATCTGGAGATGCTCGGCTATGCCGACTCCGGGATGATGGGCTGGGAGAACAACGACGCGCCGGGTTCGTTCTGGACGACACCGGTCGACGAGGCGGCGGCCCGGCTCGCCGATCTGATGCGCCGCTACCGGCCAGACGTCGTCGTGACCTACGACGAGAACGGCTTCTACGGCCATCCCGACCACATCCAGGCGCACCGCGTGACGATGGCCGCGGTGGCATCGACGGGCATCCCGGCCAAGGTGTACTGGACGACGGCACCCCGATCGATGATTCAGAAGTTCGGTCAGCTCATGCGTGAGTACGGCATGGAGTGGGACGAGCCCGATCACTCGCACGAGGATCACTCGCACGAGAATCACTCGCACGGGGATCACTCGCACGGGGACGATTCGCCTGGGGATCATTCGCATCAGGAGCCCGAGATGGAGATCGGGCTTCCGGACGAGCAGATCACCACGTGGGTGGACACCACCGAATTCGGCGGTCAGAAGTACGACGCACTCGCCGCCCACGCCAGCCAGAGCGACAACATCGTTTTCCTGCGGATGGGCAAGGAGAGGTTCACCGAGCTCATGGGTATGGAGACCTTCGTCCGCGTCCAGGACAACACCGACGCGCCGCTCCCCGAGGACGACCTTTTCGCAGGCCTGCGCTGACGAACGGCCCTACGACAGACCGGTCAGGGCGCGCCCACGCGGCGAGAGCCGGTATCCGACGCTGAGCGATTCGGTGAGGCCGAGTTCCTTGAGCTTGCGGACGTTCCGCTTGAAGACGACGGTCTCGTAACCGAGTTCCGCGGCGAGGTCGGGCGCGCGGACCTCCGGGCGCCGGTTGATGATCTCCAGGGTCGCGCCGGTCCAGGGCCCGCGCGGAGCGGCCTTGTCGAACCGGGCCAGACGGTCGAGGAGGTCGGCGCGCTCCTCGCCGGTGAGGTCGGCGACCTCGCGGAGCGCGACCCGCGGGTCAGCTCCCGCGTAACGCAGCCCGACGCGGTAGATCGCCCGGCCCGGACGGTCGCCGAGACGGGCGAACAGGTCGACGCGCGAGGCCGCGCCGGCCCGAACCGCGTCGAGGTCGGTGATGCTGTCCGGCTCGACCTGGTCGACCGACGTCACCTCGACGAGCCCGACGCGGGTGCGCATCTTGGTCCCGACGAGAAGGCGCGGACGATCCCACAACCGATAGCCGAGGTCGATGTCGCCGCGACGGATCGCCTCGAGCTCCGTGGGCCGGATCAGCATGCTGACGTCGGACGGTCAGGCCACGTCGGACTCGTCGGAACGGCGTTCGGGCGAGGACTCGAGTTCACGCTGGGCCCGACCGACGTCGGCGTCCGCCGGCGGCTGCTCGCCCATCCCCTTCTTGATCGAGTCGAGGATGGACATGCCCTGACCGACCAGCCCGGAAGCGATCTCGCCGAGGCCGTCGGCCCCGTTGAGGATGTTGACGTTGGCACCGCTGAGCCCCTGCGCCGCCTCCTTGACGATCAGGGGTAGCTGGTCGATAAGCATGCGGTCGAGCGCGACCCGGTTGTTGGACGCCGCGGCCTCGGCCTGGATCCGCATCTTCTCCGCGTCGGCCTGGGCGAGGACCCGGACCCGCTCGGCCTCCGCGAGCGCGGGCTTGACCACCTCGGCGACCAGTTCCTGCTGGCGGAGTTCGGCCTCCCGCTGGGCGAGCTCGGTCTGCGCGGCGATGACCTCCCGCTGCGTCTGCGCCTGGGTGAGCGGCCCAGCCTGCGCCGCCTCGGCCTGCGCGCGGTCGACCTCGGCCTTGTACTGCGCCTGCACGATCGCCGTCTGCCGGGCGTATTCCGCCTGTGCGCGCTGCGACTGCTGTTCTGCCTCCGCGGCGGCCTGATTCGCCTGCGCCTGCGCGATCTGCGCCTGCCGCTGGATCGCAGCGTTGTGCGGCGCGGCCATCGCCGCGATATAGCCGAGCTTCATGTCGTCGATCGACTGGATCTGCAGCGCGTCGACGCTCAGACCGATCTTGGCCATCTCGGCCTTGGAGCCGTCCAGGACCTCGGTCGCAAGTTTCTGCCGCTCGGTGACGATCTCCTCCACGGTCATCGACCCGACGATCGACCGCAGGTGACCGGAGAAGATCCGGCCGGTGAGCACCGACATCTGGTTCTGGTCGGAGAGGAAACGCTGCCCGGCGTTGACGATGCTCTCGTCGTCGTTGCCGACCTTGAAGGCGATGACCGCCCGCACGTTGAGCGCGATCCCCTGCTTGGTGACACAGGCCTCGGCGACCTCGGCCTCACACATCGCGAGAGTCAGGAAGCGGACCTTGCGGAAGAAGGGCAGGACGAAGGTCCCGTGGCCGGTGACGACGCGGAACGGCGTACCGCCCTCGGAGTGTTGCCCACCAGAGATCAGCATCGCCTGGTCGGGCGCCGGAACGTGATAGCCGAACATTGAGGTCTCCTAATCGGGAACGGCGGTGGACAGTCCAGGGGCGTCGAACCACGGGGTGACGTCGACGGCGCGCGCACCCCGGGATTCGATGACCAGGACGTTTGCCCCCTTCGGCAGCGGTTCGTCGGACCAGGCCAGGTAGGTTTCGGAACCCCCGCGGATCTTGATCAACACCTCGCCGGGGCCGGTGCCGCCACGGGTGGGTTCGGTGAGGACACCGACCCGCCCGACCGCCGAGAAGTCGCGGGCCATCGCCTACCGACCTCCCCGCGTACGCTGCGGCGCCCGACCGACGACTGCCATGCCTCCAACTTACGACGTTTCGCCGACGCGGCGGATGGGCAGGCGTCGGCGCCTCACAGGATCGCGATCGGGTTGACCGGCGAGCCGGTCGCCTCGGGGAGCCGGAGCGGGGCGATCACGCTGAGAAACGACCAGTCGTCGCGGTGCGCACAGGCCTGGGCGAGCTCATCGAGGTCGAGGTAGTCCAGCAGCTGGATCCCCAAGGCGTTGATGGCCAGCACGTGGATCGGGAAGTCGACACCCGCCGTGCTGCTCGGCGCGGCATCGCTGTTGGTGTCGCTGCCCATCAGCGCGATCTGGCGTTCGGCGAGCAGCGGCATCGCGCTGGGGTGTAGCCCGGCCCGGGAGGCGGCGACATCCCAAGGCCCGAGCTCCTCCCTGCGGCGCCGGTGCCCCAGCCGGACGAACAGCAGGTCGCCGGGGCCGACCGTGACGTGCTGCTCCCGCTCGGCCGCAATCAGGTCGTCGGCGTAGACGTGGTCGCCCGGCTCGAGCCACCGCTCACCACGTAGCCGCGGAATGTCCAGGAGTACGCCGCGGCCGACGATCCCGTTCTGGTCGTCGTCGACGTCGAGGGCGTCCGCGCCGGTGGAGGTGACCGCCGTCGCCGGTACGCCGTTGTAGAGCTGCTCGCGGTAGATGACGTGGCAGAGGGCGTCGAGATGGCTGTTCGCGTTGCCGTGCACGTTCATCTCGATGTGATCGGTGGCGAAGTTCAGTCCCTGCGAGTCGTTCTCGAACACCTCGACCCCGGTGCCGGTCATGGTGTGCACCGCATGCTCGGGATCGTCTGCTGCGGCGTGGGTTCCGATCGTGGCGCTCATGCTGACCGTGCGGCCTGCGGTCACCCGCTGCACGGCTGCCAGCACCCGGGCCGGCGTCAGGTGGTTCAGCGCACCGCGACGATCCTGGTCTCCCCAAGGATTGGCGTGGCGTAGCTCGCCGTACAGCGCGTCGAAATCAGCCTGGCTGACCGGCTGATCGGGGCGGGTCAGAAGCGCACCCGCCACACCTGACCGGGCGGAAGAGCAGGCGCACCAGGCTGCGGAACGGCACCGTCGGTGTCCGAGAGGCTGAAGGCTGACACGTAGACGTTGTTGTGCCGATCGAGCGCGAGGCCGGCCGGGAGCGGCACCGCCATGCTGGTGCGGGTGCAGTCGGGGGCGATCTTCACGATGTCGCCCTGACCGTTGGCGCCGCCGAGGAGTTCGCTCACGTAGAGACTGCCGTCGCGGCCGAACTGCACGCCGGTGACGGTGGTGAAGCCGGTCTGGTCGCTCGGGCAGATCGTGCCGCCCTTGCCGTAGTAGCCCAGGATCTTTCCGGTGGTCGCGGAGACCTTCCACACCCGCGCCTCGCCGGGTTCGAAGTGGGCGAGCTCGCCGACGTAGATCGCGTTGCCCGGGCCCCGGGCCAGCGAAGTCGGCACCGACTCCTGGTCACACCCGTTGGGGTCGCGGTGGCCGCCGCAGCCGTGCAGCGGGAACACGGTGAACGGCCGGGCCTTCCCGTTGCGGACGAGGATCAGGTCGTTGGCCGCCGCGTCGGCGGTCAGCGAGCTGTGCCTGCCGAGGGCGAGCACGGCATAGGGATCGGAGTCGACCTGGAGGCCGTCCGGGTTGCGGGTCAGCTCGACCTTGGCGATGTTGGCCACGCTGCTGAGCCGGCCGTGCCTTGCTGCGAGCAGCTTTCCGTTCTGCCACGCCGGGAGTCCGTGCGGAAGCTGGACCGGGAAGTAGGTCTGCTGGATCAGAACCGAGCCGTTCTGGGCGTCGACTCCGTCCGAGCCGGTGGCCGAACCACCGTCCGGTGCAGCGCCCGACAACAGTCCGGTGACGATCCGGTGCGGCCTGGCGTTGTAAGTGAGGCCGGGCTGCGCGATCAGGCTGACCGAGCCGGTGGCCCCGACGCAGGTCTGACCCTCCGGACCCGCGAAGCAGTTGTTCTTGCCGGGATGCAGCGAGCCGCGCCCAGCCTCGGCCACCAGGAGGCCGTGCGGGCCCCAGGCGAGCTGGCGCGGATTGTTCAGCCCGCTGACGACGACGACCGGCTTGGCGGGCGTCGCCGCCGCCGAGGTCGAAGTCGAGGCGGCGGAGGCGGGAGCCGCGACCGCGCCCACTCCGAGAGCCACCGCACCGAGGCCGACGATGATGCGTCGCTTCATGTGAACCCCCCAGGCCGCAGGCCTTCCCGATGATCCACAACCTGCGTCACAGGCACGATGACGTGGGCCGACCCGGCTGTCAATCGATTCGGCCGGACCGGTCACCGACCACTTCCGACGGTGGCGGCTCGGCGACCAGCGGTTACTCCTTCGCGGTTTCGTCCGTGGCGGATAGCTCGCCGGGTGCGGGTTCGTCGGTTACGTGTCCGCCGAACCAGTGGCGCGCACGCGCCGCGGCGAGCACATGCGGAAGCCGCCACGGACGATTGCCGGGGTGCTCGTGCCGCAGTACACCGGCGCGCAGCGACAGGTAGGTCAACGCCGAAGCCGGGATGGGCAGCCAGAAGTTCACCAGGCGGTAGCTCACCACGCCGAGGATCGCGATGCCCCGCGGCGTACCGAAGCCCACCAGGGTCGGGACGAGCACGCCCTCGACGATTCCCAGGCCACCGGGGGTGATGGGCAGTACGGCGACCACGTTGGCCAGGCCGAAGGCGACCAGCAGCCCGCCCGGGGTGGTCAGATGGCCGAACGCGAGGACGAAGACCCACAGCGACGCCGCGTCGAGGAGCCAGTTGACGGTGGCCCAGCAGATCGCCGCGGTGAGCCGCTCCCGGTCGCTCCCGAGGATCCGCAACTGCTCGGCGACCTTGCGGAGGGCTCGCTCGGCCATGTCCGGGGTCACCACCGGAAGGTGCGTGGCGGCGGTCCGGACGAAGCGGACCGACCCCTCCCGGCCGAAGGTGAGCGCGAAGACCATCGCCCCCGCGCCGAGTAGCAGCAGGACGCCGAGCAGTGCGCCCAGGGCGTAGAGCAGGTTGGCGCCCTGGATGGCGATGGTCACCAGCAGCCCGATCAGGAGCATCACGTTGAGCACCACCGCCGACCCGATGCCCTGCACGGTGATGCCGATCAGGGCGTCGGGCCCCCGGACTCCAGCGCTGATGAGCAGCCGCAGCCGCAGGGCCGCGGCCGTCGCCGAGCCGCCGGGCACGACGTGGCTGACCCCGAGTGAGGTCACGTCGATGCGGAACAGGGTCCACCACGACGGCCGGCCGGTGCGGGGAAGCACGACCCGGGTCAGTGCCGCGTAGGCACACAGCGACAACACCTCGAGAGCGATGCCGACGACGACGTACCCGGGATGGACCCGGACGAGCAGGTGCAGCGCCTTTCGGGCACCGGCGAGCTGCGGCAGGACCAGGTACTCCACCACCAGGGCGAAGATCACCAGGCCCACGCCGCGGGTCAGCCAGACCGGCGGCCGAATTCTCCTCACTGAGCCATCGTGCCGGGTCGACCGGGGTCCTCGCGGTCCGGGCGCAGATCCGGCGCAGATCCGGGCGCGTCGAGATCCGGGCCACTCTTCCCGGCGAGCCAGCATCTCGACCGGCATCATCGCCCCGGACGGCCGGCGACGGCGACGCCTGCGCCGATCATCGGACGCTCTACTCGCAAATCCGGCCGAGTTTTGCGAGTAGCACGTCCGATGTCGGCGCGCTCCCCGGCCGCCGGGGGCCACCGATGGGGAGCGCTGTCACACGTAAGACGCCAGTCGTTATTTTCGGCGCGCGTGGTCGCCATTCCGTTATATAGCCGCTATTGACCGGGGAAAAAGCGCGGGCATACACTCCCGCGTCGGTTGTGAAAACACTTCTCTCCCGAGCGCTCCTGCTTTCTGTTTCGACAGTAAAGGCAACGACTGAGGCTGATCCGCTAACGACCTGAGGAGGTCGCGCAATGGCCGGTGCGTTTTTCGGTGGTCGGGCCCGAGGAAGAACAACCGCGTCACTCGCGGCGGTGGCGGTCGTCGGTGCGTTGGCATTCGCGGTGCCGTCGCTCGCCAGCCAGGGCGACGGAAGCGCCGCTCACGCGAAACAGCCGTGGCTCAACCCCCACCTATCGGTCGGCACCCGGGTCGACGCCTTGGTCAACGCTATGACACTTCCGGAAAAGGTCGGGCAGATGGACCAGCAGCTGGTCACTACCCTGACCGACTCCAACAGCGCGACCTGCGGTGACAACGGCTTCAACCTGCCCAATCCCGCATGCATGCAGAAGATATTGATCGACCAGCACGCCGGCTCGATTCTCGCCGGAGGCACAAATAACCCGATCGACACCACCGGCAAGGGTGGCCCCGGCAATACGGGCTTCGACTGGGCCAACGAATACAACATCATCCAGCAGTACGCGATCAAGAACTCGCGGCTGCACATCCCCCTGATCTTCGGCGTCGACGCGGTGCACGGCTTCGGCCACCCGTGGCAGGCGCCGCTCTACCCGCAGTCGATCGGGATGGGAGCCACCTGGGACCCGGCGGCGGCCCGGGCCGGCGGCGCCGCGACCGCCAAGGCCCTGCAGGCGACCGGGTGGAACTGGGCGTTCGCCCCGGTGCAGGACCTGTCGCGGGACAACCGCTGGGGCCGGACCTACGAGACCTGGGGCGAGGAGCCGGCGCTGACGGCGGCCATGGGCGGGGCCAACGTGCAGGGCCTCCAGGCACCGGCCGGTGCCGGGAAGCTGGGCGTCGCGGCGACCGTCAAGCACTTCGCCGGCTACTCGCAGGCGGTCAACGGGCACGATCGCAACGAGGCGCTGCTCCCGCTCAGCTACCTGCAGAGCATGATCCTCCCGTCCTACGCCGGCGGGATCGACGCCAACGCTGACAGCGTCATGGTCGACTCCGGGTCGATCAACGGCGTACCGGCTACCGCGTCGCACTATCTGCTCACGGACATCCTGCGCAAGCAGATGGGTTTCCAGGGCGTCGTCATCAGCGACTACCAGGACGTGCCCGCGCTGCAGAGCGCCTACCACGTGGCCCCTGATCTTGCCGGCGCCATCGCCAAGGCGGTCAACGCCGGCGTCGACATGAGCATGGAGGTCTTCGCGCCGGACCAGTGGCAGACGGCGGCCCTGCTGGACGTCCGGACCGGGAAGATCTCCCGTGCGCGGATCGACCAGGCCGTACGCCGGATCCTCACCTTGAAGTTCCACCTCGGACTCTTCGACCAGCCGTGCGTCAACGACCCCTCCACCCCGTGCCTCGACGCCCACGCGGCCGACGCTGCGGTCAACTCCGGCCGGCAGGGCACGCTCGCCGCGGCCCGGGAGTCGGTCACGCTGCTGCGTAACGAGAACAACGCGCTGCCCCTGTCGCCGACCGGGAAGGTGGTCGTCACCGGGCCGAGCGCGGACTCCATGACCAACCAGCTCGGCGGGTGGAGCGTGAGCTGGCAGGGCGTCTTCGGCTCCGGGCACGTCTGCTGCGCCGGGCCGGCCAACCAGATCCCCCCGGGTACGACGGTCCTCAAGGGCATCCAGGCGGCCGATCCCCACGCGGTGTCCGCGCCCGACCAGGCCAGCGCCCTGGCTCAGGCCGGGAGTGCGAGCGCCTACGTCGTGGCGGTCGGCGAGAAGGCCTACGCCGAGGGCCTCGGCGACAACCCGGCGCCGGCGCTGCCGCCGGACCAGCAGGCGCTGATCACCGCGCTCGAGGGAACGGGCAAGCCGGTCATCGTCGTCGTCCTCGCGGGCCGTCCCGTCGGCCTGGGGTCGGCGGAGCAGGCGGACGGCGTCCTCATGGCCTACCAGGGCAGCACCGAAGCCGGCCGGGCGGTCGCGGACGCGATCTTCGGCAAGATCAACCCGAGCGGAAAGCTGCCCGTCAGCTGGCCGTCGGACGCGAAGACGGTGGGCGGCGACTTCGACGGCGCGGCGGCCTCCCCACTGGGCGACCAGCCGAAGTTCTTCGACCAGCTGCCGGGCACCGGGTCAGGTCCCGGTCACCTCTACAACCCCCTGTACCCGTTCGGATACGGCCTCTCCTACACCACCTTCGACACCCACGACCTCTCGGTGACACCCCACGTTTCGGCCAACAGCAATGCGGCGGCGACCTTCACCGTCACCAACACGGGGACCCGGAGCGGGACCGACATCGTGCCGGTCTACGTGAGCCAGCCGGTCAGCAGCGTGGTCGTGCCGCCCCAGCGGCTGGTCGGCTTCACGAGGGTCACGCTCGGAGCCGGCAAGTCCACGGTGGCCCACGTCTCCTTCCCGGCCTCGGCGCTGGCCGAGACCCAGGGCGACATCAACGCCTCCGGACCGCCGACGGTCGAGCCCGGTGACTATGTGGTCGCGCTGAACAAGAACGACACGACGCCCTACGACGTCGCCGTGTCGGCACCCTTCACGATCTTCTGATCCCCGGGGTCGCCCCGGGAGAGCGGCCGCCAGCGTGCTGCCAGTGGCTGTCAGCGAGGTGTGCGGGCGCTGACAGCCGCCCTTGGCACGGTGCAGTCAACACCGCACCGACCGAGGAGGAAGCACATGACGTACGCGATCAGGGCGGAGGGGCTCGTAAAGCGCTTCGGCCAGACCGTGGCGCTGGCCGGGGTCGATCTCGCCGTCCCACAGGGCGCGGTGATGGGGGTCCTCGGGCCGAACGGCGCCGGCAAGACCACGGCGGTCCGCATCCTCGCCACGCTGCTTCAACCGGATGCCGGCCACGCCACGGTCGGCGGTCTCGACGTCGTCCGTGACGCGAACAAGGTACGGCGAGAGATCGGCCTCACCGGGCAGTACGCCTCGGTCGACGAGGACCTCACCGGGCGGGAAAATCTGGTCCTGATCGGCCGGCTACTCGACCTGACCCGGGCCGACTCCCGGGTCCGGGCGCGGGGGCTGCTCGCCGACTTCGAGCTCACCGAGGCGGCCGACCGACCGGTCAAGACCTACTCGGGGGGCATGCGCCGACGGTTGGACCTCGCGGCCAGTCTCGTGGGCCGGCCGTCGGTGATCTACCTCGACGAGCCGACGACCGGCCTCGATCCCGGTAAGCGGGACGACGTCTGGCGGATCATCCGCGACCTCGCCGACGACGGGGTCACCGTGCTGCTCACCACCCAGTACCTCGACGAGGCCGATGCCCTTGCCGACGAGATCTCGGTGATCGACCACGGCACCGTCATCGCCCACGGCACCCCGCACGAGCTCAAGCAGATCGTCGGCGGCCAGACCCTGCAGGTCCGGCCGGTCGACCCGAGCCGGCTCGACGAGGTGGCCGCGATCCTGCTCGCGGTCACCGACCACGAAGTGGAGTCACCGAGCCGGGGCGTGCTGAGCGTCGCCGTCGACGGCGACGCCGCACTGACCACCGTCGTACAGCGCCTGCATCGCGACGGAATCGCGGTCACCGAACTTGCACTGGGCCTGCCCAGCCTCGACGAGGTGTTCTTCGCTCTCACCGGGCGGCGGGCCACCGAAGAAGACGACAAGGAGAACGCAGCATGAGTGTCCTGACCGCGCCGCCGGTCACCGAGGCGCCGAACCGTCCGACCCCCAACCCGACCCCGGCGCGCCCGATGGCACTGGTGCGCCACAGCCTCGCTCTCGCGCAGCGCAGCATCATCAAGATCAAGCGCACGCCCGAACAGCTGATGGATGTGACCCTGCAGCCGATCATCTTCGTGCTGCTCTTCGTCTACATCTTCGGTGGCGCGGTCGCCGGGTCGACCCACGACTACCTGGAGTTCGTCCTGCCGGCGATCATGGTGCAGACCGTGGTCTTCTCCTCGGTGAGTATCGGCGTCAACCTGAACACCGACGTCGACAAGGGCGTCTTCGACCGGTTCCGCAGCCTGCCGATCCCGCGATCAGCACCACTGGTCGGGGCGGTGCTCGGCGAGGTCGTCCGCTATGCGATCTCGGTCGCCGTCCTGATGGGATTCGGGTCGCTGCTCGGCTTCCGGGTGGCGACGGATCCGCTCTCGGCGCTGGCCGCGTGCCTGCTGGTCATCCTCTTCGCGCTGTGCATGTGCTGGATCTCGGTCTACCTCGGCATGGTCTTCCGCCAGCCGAGCGCGGTGCAGGGCGTGGGCTTCCTGCTGATGTTCCCGCTCACCTTCGGCAGCAACATGTTCGTGCAGACATCCAGCATGCCGGGCTGGCTGCAGGAGTGGGTCAAGATCAACCCGATCACCCACCTCGTCGACGCCGTCCGTGACCTCATGCTCGGGGGCGCCGTGGCGGTCCCGGTGCTCGAGGCACTGGCCTGGGGCGTTGGCATCGTGGCCGTTTTCGCGCCGCTCGCGGTGCGGGCCTACCGCCGGAAGGCCTGACCTAACCCGCGCAGCCGACGCGCTCGTCCCCTCCCCCACCTCGCGGGAGCAGGGCGAGCGCGTCGTCGCGTTCCAGCCGGCTGCCGCGCCGGTATGCCTCGTCGTAGGCGTCGTCGCCGAGGCGATCGCGTAGCCACCCGGACAGCCGTTGTGCGTCCGGATTGCCGACATCTTCGGTGCCGCGCAGGGCGGTGGCCGCTCCCAACTGTTCGGCCGCCCGGACGGCGTCACCGTCGGCGCGCAGCGTCCACTCCGCGGTGACGATCAAGATCACCGCGACAACGGGCATGTCGTGGGTCGCGGTTGCCAACGCGGTCGCCTCACGCAACCGAACCCCGGCCGAGGCCAGATCACCCTCGGCTAGGTCGAGACTGACCAGTCCGGCCAGCATGATCGCCTTGGCCTGGGGCGGACCGACACCGGACCGGTCGACACGGCTCAATGCCCCTTCGGTCAATGTGCGGCTCAACGTCGGGTCCCCGACCAACCGTGCGATCTCGCCGAGGCCGTGCTGGGCCAATGCCTCGAACAGCCCGCTGCCGGACTCCTGGGTGCTCTCCGCAATCTGGCGTAGCTCGGCTTTCGCCTCTTCCATCTCGCCTCGGCGGGCCCGCACCATGGCGATGCGGACCTGCATGAAGCTCCTGTCGTTCTGGGCGTTGAGCTCGGTCATCAACCGGAGCGCGCGCTGGTACTCCGCCAACGACCTGTCCAGGTCGCCCTCGTTCATGTATTGGTTGGCCAGGGCGGCCACCGAGTTGCTGAGGCCCCACCGCTCGCCGATCTCGTCGAACGCCCTGGCCGCATCGGTCAGGTCGACCACCATCTGAGCGACATCGCCCTGGTTTTCGGCGATGAAGCCCCGGAGCATCCGCAGCGTCGCGTTGGTCCACCGGTCCGGGTTGGCCAGCCCGCGTTCGATCGTGCGGAGCGCACGCGGGATGTCTTCGGCGAGCATCGCCATGCCCGGCTCGACGAGGCTCAGCACCGGATGCCGGTTGCGGGCATCGAAATCGGGAAAACTCTCCAGCATCTCGATCGCCGTTTCCCGGCTCCGGTCCTGCTGCCCGACGGCCATCGCGCTGATCGCCTGCACCGTCGCGGCCACCGCCCGCTCTTCGGTCGGCGACTCACCCGGCACCGCGAGCGCCATCTCGAGCCAGCTGGCAGCCTCCCCATGACTGCCACGGAGCGTCCAGAACCAGCTGAGTGCAGCGCCGAGGCGGATCGCCGTCGCCGCGTCCTGCGCGTCGATCGCGTAGCGCAGTGCGGCCAGGAGGTTTTCCCGCTCCATGCTGAGCCGGGCGAGCCACGGCAGCTGATCCGCGCCGCGGAGGAACGGGTCGGCGGTCTCCGCGAGGTCCCGGAAGTAGCCTGCGTGCCGGGCCTGCACATCGGCGATCGAGCCCTCGTCGGCGAGCCGCTCGGCGCCGAACTCCCGGATCGTCTCGAGCATGCGATAGCGCGGCGGGTCACCGTCGACGAGGAGCAGCAAGGATCTGTCGACGAGAGCGGCGAGCAGGTCCGGCACCTGCCCCGCCGGTACGACGTCGGCGCTCACCGCCTCGGCGCTCTCGACCGTCGTACCGGCCGGAAACACCGCGAGCCGGCTCGCGAGCCTGCGCTCCGGGTCGCTCAGCAGGTCCCAGCTCCACTCGACGACGGCCCGCAGCGTGCGATGCCGGGGAACAGCCGTCCGGCTCCCGCCGGTCAGCAGCCGGAAGCGGTCACCGAGACGGGCGGCGATCTGCTGCACCGACATCGACCGCAGCCGGGCCGCGGCGAGCTCGATCGCCAGGGGGAGGCCGTCGAGCCGGCGACAGATCTCGATCACCGCCTCGACGTTGTCGGGTTCGACGGCGAATCCCGGGGCGACGGCCGCCGCGCGGTCGGAGAACAACCGGACTGCGGGGCTCGCCATGGCGTCGACGACGGAGCCGCCGACGGCCGGCCGAGCGAGGGGCGTGACCGGAAGCAGCGTCTCTCCCACGATGGCCAGCGGCTCCCGGCTGGTGGCCAGGATGCGCAGGTCGGGGCAACGGCCGAGCAACTGGTCGGCGAGGGTGGCCGCCGCGTCGATCACGTGTTCGCAGTTGTCGAGGATCAGCAGCGCCTGCGCATCGACGAGGGAGTCGAGCAGGCCACTCATCACATCGCGGGACGTGCCCTGCCGGCGGAGGTCGAGCAGGGTCGAGTCGCGGGGCCCGAGCGCGCCGAGAACGGCCTGGGGCACGTCGCCCGGGTCGGTGACCGAGGCAAGCTCGACCATCCACACCCCGTGGTGCATCGCTTCACCCGCCCGTGCACCGGTTTCGGCGGCCAGCCGGGTCTTGCCGCCGCCGCCCGGCCCGACCAGGGTGATCAGCCGGCTGTCACCCAGCAGCTTGCCGATCCGCTCAACCTCCTCGTCCCGTCCGACGAAACTCGTCAGTGGCGACCGCAGGTTGTGACGTGGTGCCACGGGAGTCGGCTGCTCGGGGTGCTTCGCGGCGGGCTCGCCCCGCAACACGGCGAGGTAGGCGGCCTGCAGTTGCGGCCCAGGGTCGACACCGAGCTCGTCGGCGAGCATCCGCCGGGTCTGCTCGTACGTCGTCAGGGCATCTGCCTGGCGCCCGACGGCGTACAGCGCGGTGACCAACGCGGCGCGCAGCCGCTCCCGCAGCGGATATTCGGCGGCGAGACTCTCGAGTTCCCCGACGACCGCCGCGTGACGTCCGAGCGCGATGTCGGCGTCGATCCGGTCCTCGCGGGCGGTCAGCCGCAGCTCCTCGAGCCGGGCGGCGGCCGCGGCGACGAACGGTGCGTCGCCGGCGTCGGTCAGCGCCGGACCGCGCCATAGCTGCAGCGCCGAGAACAGGGTCTCGCTCGCGGCGCGCGGTTCGCCGGCGTCGAGTTGCCGGCGGCCATGGCGGGCCAGCCGCTCGAAGTGGCGGGCGTCGACGTCGTCGACCGGTAGCACGAGCCGGTATCCACCGCCGGTGGAGGCGATCGCCGACCGGTCCGGGAGGATCCGGCGCAGCCGGGATACCAACGATTGCAGGGCATTGGCCTCGTCGGCCGGTGGCGCCGATCCCCACAGCGCGTCGACCAGGGACCGGGTCGCCACGATGCTGCCCGCGTCCAGGGCGAGCCGGATCATCAGCGCGCGCAGCCGGACGCCGCCGACCTCGAGCGGCCGGCCGTCCTCGGTGACGACGAGCGGACCCAGCATGGAGACCTGCACAGGACCACTCTCTCAGGGCGGGCCCTACTTGGTGGGAAGCCGCCCGTCGAAGTAGGTCCCCACGGCCCGAAGCGCGCCGCGCTGCTCGATGTCCACGACTGTGCGGGGGCGGTCCGCCTCCTCGACGTCGCGGACGGCAAGGTAAAGGGCCTCGACCGCGGCCTGGACCGACGGGAACGGACCCTGGTCATCGGCGACCGCGCGCAGCCGGACATCGACGTAATCCAGCAGCGGCGTCGTGTAGACGAGGTGGCGGACACCCATCGGGAGCGCCAGGAACGGCGCGAGCGCTGCCCAGTGCACGCGCCAGAGCCGGACCAGGGCCGGGTAGCGCTGGCCGAACCGGCCGGCGAATGCGTCCAGCGCCGCCGCGGCCGATGCCTCGTCGGGCGCGGTGTAGACCGGCTGCAGTGCGGCGCTGACCGCCGCCCAACTCCGTCGCGGCCCGTACTGTCGCGAGGTCCGGATCAGACCCAGGACCCGGGTCTGGCAGATGGCGCGCGGCCAGGTCAGCCCGACGGCATCGGCGAGCCCGGCGACACCGTCGCAGCTGACCAGGCACACGTCGCCCACCCCGCGCGCGGTCACTTGGCCGAGTACCCGCGTCCAGAACGGCACGGACTCGTCCGCACCGGGCGCCGGCCACAGACCGAGCACGTGTTCGGCCCCGGCACAGTCCACCCCGCTGACGACGTACATCGTGGTGGCCACGGCCTGACCGGCGCCGATCCGCACCGGCAGCTCCTCGACATAGATCACCGGCCAGACGGCGTCGAGGGCCCGGTTCTGCCAGGCGGTCAGCGCCTCGATGACGATGTCGGGCAGCTGGCCGATCAGGTGCGGCGACGAACCGGCGTCGCGGGCTGCGGTGGTTACGGGCGCAATCACCCGGGCGTCGTCCGGCGCCTGGTGCACAGTGTCGGTCATCGCGTCATCCCCCGTGTGGTTCCTGAACTGCGCAGAGCCGGCCTCCGTTAACCGCGTATGCCACCGCAGGTGCTTCCGCCTGATCGATCAGACATTCGCCCGCCTGATACCGATCGGGAAGCAGACCTGTCCGGGTGGAATGCGGCGAGCCGTGGCCGGTGACGTTGGCGATGAGACAGGCCAGGACCGCTCCGACGAGCACCGACGAGGCTTGGCGACGCGGCGCCCACGATCTGGGCAGAAGCGGCGATCTGGTTGCTGCCATGGGATTCCCGACGCGGAGACCGGCTCTACGGACCGAAAACCAGGCCTCCCTCGCCCGGAAGCAGTGCAGTCGAGAACGCACGGCACGCCGAGGCCGCTGTGCGTCCTTACCGAACCGGCCGAAGCCCCCCTGCGGCCCGCGGTGCGGGTCATCGCCTTACTCGACCTAAGCCAGTCAAGCCGCAGCGTATCCCAGCCTTCACAGGAAGTGACCCCTACCGCAAAAATCCCGACGGCCGCGATCTCCCCACCCGGGCGATCGCGTACCGGTGGCCCCGGACGCACCGCTGCGGCCACCGGTAGCGGGATGGGCATGGATCCGGGCGAACCCCTTGCCCAATCGGGCAATCGGGGCTCACCATGACTCCTAGTGCAACGACGCATCTCATTTGAGCATCTCGGCAGGGCGGCGCCGATCCGGGTGTTGGGCTGCCGCCAGGCTTCACTCGATCACCGGGACGGGAGAGGTGCGGTGATTTCCACGATGGATACGTCGCTGGCTGACCGGCTGGAGATCCACAACGCTGGCTTCAGCGAAGATGCCGCCAGGGCAGGGTTCTGCGGCAGCCTGCACCTGCCGACCGGCCGGATCTGCCTGCACGGCGCCCGGCACCGGGGGCCGTGCGAATTCAGCACCCCGGCGACACTCGCCGCGCGCCTTCGCAAGAAGTAACGGCCGCGCCGATCAGCCGACGGGCTTCGCGCGGGTCAGCGGCGCCGCCGCGAGTGGCGAGCAACCCGGCGCATCCTCGGCGTTCTCGGCCGCGTCGAGGAGGAACTGCGGAAACCCTCCGGCCGCCGCGGCGACGCCCTTCTCGAACAGCTCGCCGACCACGGCCGGCTCCCGCTCCGCCAGGTTGACCGACCACGGATCCGGTCCGCTGCGGTCACCGATTGGATGCAGAAACGCGCCCTTCCCGTTGACCTTGCTGTTGAACCACCAGTCGTCGGTGATCACGGTGAACGCCGAACCCCAGCCGACGACGACATGGTCCCTGGCCGGCGCGCCACCGGCGAAAGTCGACTGCCAGCACGAACGACCGGCGATCGGCTCCGGCGCCGGCACCTCCGCGGCGTCGAGGATGGTCGCGGCGAGGTCGTGGTGCTGCACCCAGTCGTCGACCGCGCTGCCGGCGCCCAACCCGGCGGGGTGCCGGATCAACAGCGGCACCTCGACCACCTCCGGCTCCGCGGGATACCCGCGCTTGCCGATGTAATGCTTTCGCTCGGCGAGGCTGTGCCCGTGATCCGACGCGACGATGACGACGGTGTCCTCCAGCCAGCCCTGCGCCGACAGCGCGGCGAGCAGGTGGCCGAACCAGCGGTCGGCCATCGTCACGAGACCGGCGTAGTTGGCCCTGGTACGCCGCAACAGGTCGGCCGGTAGGTCGGGAACCTCGGCGTACGGCGAGATCACCTGTTCCCGGCCGTCGGAGGTGTCGTAGTGACGCCGGTAATGCTCGGGCACGAACCACGGCTCGTGCGGGTCGAACGACTCCACGGTGAGGAACATCCGCTCCCCGGTCCGGCGCACGTCGAGGTTCTGCTCGAGCCAACGCGCGGCGGTGGTCATCACCTCGGCGTTGAACCACTGGTCTTCGGCCACCCGGTCCCGCATGTTGGCGATGATGCGGCTGGAGAACCAGTCCGCGCCGTCACGCGCCCGCCGCCCGGACCCCGCCGGGTCGCGGCGGCGGAGTTCGCGCAGCTCCTCCGGGATCCAGTGCGCGATCTCCGCCTCGGTGGGCACCGGCCCGGATCGGGCCGGGTCGGTCTCCTGGCCGCGGATGAAATCCCACTCGTCGAAGCCGCGCCAGAAGTTCTTGCTCGGCTTGAACTGGTGGTAGAGGTCGGAGACCAGGCCGGTGCGGAAGCCGGCCGCGCCGAGGATCTCGGCGAGCGTGTGCTGTTCCTCCGGGATCGGTCCCCACCCGGGCGCGGGGATGAAATCGCCTTTGAGCTTGAAGTCACCGTTGTGGAACGGATACGTACGTTGGCCGGTGTAGAGGGCGCGCCTGGCCGGCAGTGTCGGCAGCGACTCGGGATAGGCCCGGGTGTAGCGCACCGATTCGGCGGCGAAGGCGTCGAGGTTGGGCGTGGCGACTGCCGGGAAGTCGTCGCCCCACGGCGGCGTGAGCCCGTAACTGCCGACCGCGTCCTTGCGCAACGTGTCGAAGACGACGAGGACGACGTTGTAGTGATCGTTCACGGTGCGACCTTAGCGGCGCCGGCCCGGGTCAGTCGCGGGCGACCACCAGTCGGGTGCCAGGTTCGAGCACCAGTGCGGGGTCGAAGAACAGCCGTGACTCGTCGCCGTCAACGCCGCCGCGGTGGTCGACCTTCTCCGTGCCAACCGTGACCGACGACGACGTCCAGTCGCCGACGATCCGCAGCTCACCGAGTCCGATCGTGCCGTGCACACAGTGCAGGGTCAGGCTGCGGGCATCCGCGACGGCCGTGCCCCATCCGGTGTCGGTGAGGACCGGCACCTGCCACTGCTCACCGACGCCGAGCGGATGCAGCCGCAGGCTCGCCGGTACGGCGTTCCAGCGCAGCCCGGTCAGCGCCTCCAGCACCGACCAGCCCGCCATCGCCCGGACGTAGTGGTCACCGCACTCGATCTCGTTGTAGGGGTTGCGGCGGGTGCCGTCGTGGCGGGTCCACAGGCCGTGCAGGATCCGCATGCCCTCGTCGTGCAGGCCTTCGATCAGGCAGTGCGCGGCTACCTGGTACTCGACTCCGGACCACACCTCGTCGGCGTAGCGCGTCGGGATCTCCGGTCGGCCACCGACCGGCCAGGAGCACATCAGCAGTCCGCGGTCGTCGCCGTCGGCGTAGACCCGGAACGGGTGGTCGAACCCGCGGAACCCGTCGCGCAGGTTGTGCCGCACAACCGAGCGGAGCGCGGTGCGCACGTGGTCGGCGGGCAGGATGTAGCCGAGCTCGAGCTGATGCGCCCACCACTGTCCGACCAGCTGGTCGGACAGGCAGCCCGCTCCCCACTGGAACGCCGTGTCCTCGGCGGGCTCGAGCCGTTGCCGGTAATACTCGCCGTTCCAGGTCAGCTCGTCGTACGCCGTGCTGCCGGCGAGGAAGAGTGACCGATAGTCGTCGGCGGCCGGCTCGTCGCCGACCAGCCGCGCCATCTCTTCGGCCGCGCGGAGTGCGGCGAGCCAGTAGCTGCCCATGAAGGTGTTGACGCCGCGCAGGTCGATGTCGTGCGTGCTCGGCTGGATGCCGCGCAGCACGCCGGTCCGGTCCGGGTCCCACTTGCCGCCGATGTGGTCGAGCAGCCGTTTGATCCGCGGCCACATCCGTTCCAGCCACGGCAGACCCGCGCCGGCCCGCACCTCTCGGTAGGTCTTGAGGACGGTGCCGAGCATCCCGTCCAGCGCCGGCTCGGTGGGACCGCCGATCGGTACGTCCCACATCTGCCGGAGGTAGACGGGTGCGACGGCGCGGTGCGGGATGTAGCCCGCTGGCGCCTGCATGATCTCCAGCTCGGTCTCCCGCATGCTCCGCTCCAGCTCGGGAAACAGCCGGGACACCGCATGGGCGTAGTTCCAGACGTGTGTGCAGTTCAGTGGGCACGAGCCGCCGTACGCGCCGTTCCACATCACCGTCGACTCGCCGAGCGTGCCCTCGAAACCGAAGAACCGCCCGTCGGCGGCCTGGAAGCAGGTCGGACTGCGCAACAGTGACGGCTGCGCAGCCATCCGCTCGACGACGTCGTCCGGCAACGAGCTTGCGGCGAGTACGCCGGTCCACTCGCGGGACCGGTCACGCAACCGGTGCCAGTCCGTCCGCACCGACTCGGCGACGTCCTCGGCGTCGGCGAAGTGCGTCGCGTAGTCATTGCCGAGCCAGAACCTGCTCCGCGAATCGGCGTGCGCCGGCCCGAACTGCTCGAAGTTGACGTAGCGGTTGGGGAAGTACCAGGAGAGGACCACGCGTACGGCGACCGTCTCCCCCGGGCCGAGGCGGAACGGGATCCGCAGGCCGCCGTTCCAGGTGGCGCCGGGTGCGCTCGGCCCGACGGCCGCGCGCGGGCCGCTGCGGGTCGAACCGCCACGCAGGAAGGTGGCGAAGTCGGCGGCCGTCGACCACTGCGGATACGCATCCGCGTCTGCGGTGTCGGCGGACAGCACCATCTGGCCGAACCCCGGGTCGTCGTCGGCCAACGACGGGTTGTCCATGAGCAGCGACGTCCACCCGCCGCGGCGGCGGACGCGGTTGACGTTCCCGCCGTACGACGCGCACCGGTTGTCGACGATCGGCGTGATCCCGTCCCAGCCGACGGCGTTCTGCAACGCCGTGCCGAGCGAGCCGTGCAGCTCATGGGAATCGTCGTTGCGCACCGTGAAGGTGAACAGTGCCGCGGGCAATGCGCTGGCCGCGACGTCGAGCGGGACCAGGGGCGTGAACGCCTCCATGGTCATGCTCACCGGCAGGTCGTCGTCGTGGAAATCGACCTCTGCGAAGGGATACAGAGCGCGGAAGGTTGTGCGGTCGACCGGCCGCAGGGTCTGCGTCAGCTTCGTGAGCTCCGGCGGCACGACGTGGTCGGACACGAGAGGCGCGGGACCGGGCACCGGATCGACCGGTGCGGATTGCAGCAGCCGGATCTCGTCCAGCGGTGGCTCCGGCCGGGACAGTCGGAGCGCGAAGAAGCTGGCCGGCAGATAGCCGAGGTGGTTTCCGACGTTGTGCAGCTGCCACTGCCGCAGGCTGCCGTCACCGCAGATCGCCAACTGGCCGGTGCCGATGCCGCCGAGCGGCATCGCAAGGGCCGCCCGCCGGTCCCCGTCGTACGCCATCGACCGGTCAGCCTGTGCGGTGGTCATGTCGGGTCTCCCTTCGAGGCGGTGTGTTGCAGGGCGCGTTCTTCTCCGCGCACGTTCCACGCGTCGAGGACCGACGTCACCACAGCCGAGGAAACACCCGCGGTGGTGTCGACGTCGAAGTCGTACGGACCGAAGGTGTGGATCAGGTCGGTCTCCACGTGCGTCCGGCCCTCGCCGATACGCCGGTCGCCCCGGTCCTTCTCGCGGCGGTCCAGCTCGTCGAGGTCGCAATGCACGCCGACGAGAAAGACGTCCAGCCCGGCGAGCAGACGGGCGAGCTGTGCACGCCAGGCGGCGAACTCGATGATGTGCTCGACGACCAGGTCGTTGCGCGCATGAGCCAGCGCCGGCAGACACCGGTGGAAGCCGTCGAAGAATCGCGGCCGAACCCGCTCCCACCAGTCGAACGGGCCGCCGTCGTTACGCCGTTCCGGCAGCATGCCGCTGTCGACCAGGTGATCGGACGAGACGTGCAGGAACGGCTCGGGCAACGCGCGCTGCAAGGCGGCGGCCAGTGTGGACTTCCCCGAGCTGGAGGCGCCGTTGAGGAAGATCACCCGGCCGGGTCCGCGGTCCGGCGGTCGCGGCTCGCGCGGCGGCATGGCCTACCGGCGGTCGAGCGGCAGCGCCGCGCCGCGTACCGGCAGGAGGACGGAGTAGACCGAGGTCGTCGCGCAGATGAAGAGCCGGTTGCGCTTCGGCCCCCCGAAGACGACGTTGGCGACGGTTTCGGGGATCCGGATCTTGCCGATGAGCGACCCGTCAGGGTCGTAGCAGTGCACCCCGTCCTCGGCGCTGGTCCAGATCCGACCGGCGTCGTCCAGCCGGAATCCGTCGAAAAGACCGTTGGTGCAGGTCGCGAAGACCTTGCCGCCGGACAGTGTGCCGTCGGAATGCACGTCGAAGAGGCGCATGTGGTGCGGGCCGTCGGCCTGGTGGGTGGCTCCGGTGTCGGAGATGTAGAGCTGGCTCTCGTCGAGGGAGAACGCCAGCCCGTTGGGGCGCACGAAGTCGTCCGCGACGATGCGGCATGCGCCGGTGTCGGCGTCGACGCGGTAGACGTGGCAGGCTCCGATCTCGCTCTCCGCCTGCCAACCCTCGTAGTCGCTGTCGATGCCGTACGCCGGGTCGGTGAACCAGATCGAGCCGTCGGAGTGGACCACGACGTCGTTGGGGCTGTTGAACCGCTTGCCGTCGTAGCGGTCCGCGATCACGGTCACCGAGCCGTCGAACTCGGTCCGGGTCACCCGCCGGTTTCCGTGCTCACAGCTGATCAGCCGGCCGACGGCGTCGACGGTATGCCCGTTGGTGTAGCCGGCCGGCGAGCGGAAGACGCCGACCTCGCCGTTCGTCTCGTCCCATCGCATGATCCGGTCGTTGGGGATGTCGCTCCACACGAGATACCGGCCGGCGGGGAAGTAGGCGGGACCCTCGGCCCAGCGACAGCCGCCGTACAGCTTCTCGATCCGCGCACTGGTCTTGATGCAGGTGCTGAACCGGTCGTCGAGGACCTCGAAGGTCGGCTCACCGGTGGTGGTCATTCTGCCTCCAGCCTCTGGTGATGGACGAGCCCGGCAAGCCTGGCACACAGTGCCGGCGTCGCGCGAAGCCACCGGTCGGTGCGGATCGCACCCGCCCCCTAGCCTGTGGCCATGGGTCCGGGAGCGAACGGCGGCGAGTGGGACGTCGTGGTCGTCGGCGCGGGCCCGGCGGGCGCCTGCGCGGCGCGGTCGGCGGCCGAGGCCGGCGCTCGGACGCTGCTGATCGAACGAGCACAACTGCCGCGCTACAAGACCTGCGGCGGCGGCCTCGTCGGGGCCAGCCTCGCGGCCCTGCCGCCGGGCGTCCGGCCGCCTACGCGCGAGCGGATCACCGCAGTGACCTTCAGCCTCGGCGGAGGCTTGCGTCGTACCCATCGGGATCCGGCCCAGATGGTCGAGATGATCAACCGAGACGAGTTCGACGCTGCACTCACCAGCAGCGCGGTGGAGTGCGGTGCAACGCTGCTCCCGGGCACCGTGGTGCGCGGCGTCGATGCCGCGGACGGTCACGTCACGCTGACCACCTCGGCCGGTGTGGTCACCGCGCGGGCGGTGGTGGGTGCCGACGGGACCTCGGGACGCACGGGTCGCCACGTCGGGGTGACCTGCGGGCAGGTCGACCTGGGGCTCGAGGTCGAGGTCGCAGCCGACTCCGCGACCGCCGCGGCCTGGGCGGGACGCGTCCAGCTCGACTGGGGGCCGCTGCCGGGCTCCTACGGGTGGGTCTTCCCCAAGGGCGACGCGCTTACGGTCGGCGTGATCTCGGCGCGCGGCGACGGCGACGCGGTCCGCGACTACCTGCGCCGATTCGTCGGCCAGGTGGGACTGGCCGACCACAGGGTGATCCGATCGTCGGGGCACCTGACGCGGTGCCGCGACGACCGCTCGCCGCTCGTACGGGGCCGAGTGCTGGTCGCCGGCGATGCGGCCGGACTGCTCGAGCCGTGGACCCGCGAGGGCATCTCCTATGCGCTCCGCTCCGGCCGGATCGCGGGTGGCGCGGCCGCCCGGATGGCCCGGGCCGACGGCGCGCAGGTGGCGGAGCTGGGTACGACGTACGCCGCCGAGATCGACGGGAGCCTGGGAGCCGAGATGCGGGCCGGGCGCGCGATCATGGCGGCGTATACCCGGCGGCCGCGCGCGTTCCATGCCGCGATCGCCGCCGGCGGACCGACGTGGCGGACGTTCATGCGGTTGACCCGCGGGGACACCACCTTTCCGCGGGTGATGCGGCACCGCCCGGTCGCCGCGCTCGTCTCCGTCCTCGCCCGCTAGCTCGGCATCCGGCCGCGGCGGCCCCCCGCCGGCCGAGCCCCCGGGCATCATCGGACGCTGTACTCGCATATTCGGCCCGATTTTGCGAGTAGCGCGTCCGATGTCGCCCGCGGCTCCCCCGCATTCCGCGTCAACGTCACGTTGATGCGGATAGAGCGCCTGAACGTGACGTTCACGCGGAATAAGGCCGCGAGGCGCCGGCGGTTAGAGCTCGACGGAGGCAGCCAGGCGCAGGTCGGCGACGGAGCGGCCGACGTGGACGTCGTAGCGTCCCGGCTCGACCGTCCATCCCGATCCTTCCGCCCAGTGGGCGAAGGCCTGACGGTCGACCCGCACCTCGGCGACGACCTCTTCCCCGGCGTCGGCATCGACGGCCGCGTAGCCCGCCAGCCATCTCGCCGGCCGGGTCACCTGCGAATCCGAGCGCGAGAGATAGACCTGCACCACTTCGCGACCCGGCCGTACGCCGGTGTTGCGTAGCTGCACCGACGCGACGACTGCCTCGGTGGACGACACGTCGACGGCGAGGTAGTCCCACGTGGTGTAGCCGAGGCCGTGGCCGAACGGGTACGCCGGTTCGCGGCCGGAGTCCAGCCAGGCCCGGTAGCCGATCCGGATCCCCTCCGTGTAGTCGAGCCGCCCGTCGCGGGGTACGGCAGAAAGCACCGGAGCGTCGGTCTCCGCCGCCGGCCAGGTGGTCGGCAGCCGGCCGCCGGGCTCGGCCCGACCGAGCACCACGTCGGCGAGGGCCGACCCGAACTCCTGCCCGGGAAACCAGCTCAGGACCACCGAAGCCACCTGATCGCGCCACGGCATCAGCACCGGCGCACCGGAGTTGACGACCACGACCGTGCGCGGGTTCGCGGCCGCCACCCGCCGTACCAACTCGTCCTGCAGTCCGGGCAGCGCCAGCGTCGTACGGTCGAAACCCTCGCTCTCGATCTCGTCGGTGGTGCCGACGACGACGATCGCCGCGTCCGCAGCGGCGGCCAGGGCGACGGCCTCGTCCAACGCGTCCTCGTCCGTCAGCATCGGCGGCTCCGCACCGATCAGGAGGCTCAGCGCCGGGAACTCCCCGGCCTTCTCGTGCCGCACCCGCAGCCGCACCACCTGGCCCGCGGCGAGCTGGACGGGTACGGACCGCTCCGGCGGGTCGAGGAAGGCCGCGAAGGCCTCGCCGGAGTCGATGACGATGTCCTCGTCGACGACCGGACGTCCGTCCACCTCCACGCGGAACCGACCGACCCCACACACACCGAGCCGGTAGGCACCCGTCCGGTCGGCGCGGAAGTCGGTCTCGATCTCGACCGCGGCGGCGCGGGCGACGACCTCGTCACCGATCCAGCGCAGGAGTCCGGAGAGCCGGCGCTCGTCCACCAGCACCCCGCCGTCGGCGTCGACGAGGCGTACCCGCAGTCCCGGCTCGCCCGTCTCCGGGTCGCGGGTCGACGCGAGCGACACCGGTTGAAGCTTGTGTACGGCGCGCGCCCCCGCGGCATGGGTCACCTCGACCTCCGGCGCGAGCGCGTCCCGGAGGCCGTCGAGCGGGGTCACCACCCGCTCCGGGCTCACCCACGCGCTGCCGCCGCCCTGGGTCCGGGCCACCTCGGCGTTCGGTCCGAGTACGGCGACCCGGCTCAACAGCGCGCGGTCGAGCGGGAGCGCCCGGTCCTCGTTGCGCACCAGCACCATCGCCCGGGCCGCCGCCTCGCGGAGCAGGTCCGCACGGGCGCCGGCGGCAGGCAGCGGGGGTGGCGCCGGGACCGCGGCCGCGATCCCCTCGAGCGCCCCGACCCGCGCCGCGAGCAGCAGCACCCGGCGAAGCTTCTCGTCGATCTCGGCCTCGGGTACTGCACCGGCCCGCACCGCCTCGACGAGGTCGTCGCCCCACGGCCCGGGCGGCCCGGGCATCACCAGGTCGAGCGCCGCCCGGCCGGACTCCGCGGTGCTATGGGTTGCCATCCAGTCGGATACGACCACGCCGTCGAAGCCCCATGCGGACTTCAGTGGGTCGGCGAGCAGCGGGTTCTCCGTCATGGTCGGCCCGTTCACACCGTTGTAGGCCGCCATCACCAGCCAAGGCTGCGCGTCCCGGACGATCGCCTCGAACGGAGCGAGATAGAGCTCCCGCAACGTCCGCTCGTCCACCCGGACGTCGACGGTCATGCGCTCGGTCTCGGAGTCGTTGGCGACGTAGTGCTTCACCGTCGCCGCGACCCCGCCGGACTGCAGGCCGCGCACGTACGCCGTACCGATGCAGGCGGTGAGCAGCGGATCCTCGGAGTAGCACTCGAAGTGCCGGCCGCCCAACGGGGTCCGATGCAGGTTGACGGTCGGGGCGAGCAGCACGTCCACGCCCTTCCGGCGGGCCTCCCCGGCGAGCAAGGCGCCGAGCCGCTCGACCAGCGGCCCGTCCCAGGTCGCGGCGAGCGCGGTCGGGGACGGGACGTTGACCGACGTCGCGCGCTCGTCCCAGGTCTCGCCGCGCACTCCCGCGGGCCCGTCGGAGAGCACCATGGCCCGGAGCCCGATCAGGGGCTCGGGGTAGGTCGTCCAGAAACCGGAGCCGGTCAGCAGCCGCACCTTCGCGGCGAGGTCCAGCTTCCCGACGGCGCCCTCGACCCGCTCGGCCACGACTGGGTCAGGGCTCGTGGGGCACATGGCGATCTCCCAAGGTGAGGCTCCGGGTCGGGTGGATCGTGGCACAGCCCCCGATGCCGATCCACCGGCACCGATCCATCGGCGACCGGGCGGGCTGGCTAGGGTCGTGGGGCACACGACTCGACCCTCGGGAGATTCACGTGGCCGCCCAATTTGGTGTCACCGGACTGGCCGTCATGGGCCAGAACCTCGCTCGCAACGTCGCCCGGCACGGTGTCCCGGTGGCGGTGCACAACCGCACCACCAGCCGAACCACCGCGCTGATCGAGCAGCACGGCGACGAGGGTGAATTCATCCCGGCCGAGACGCTCAAGGACTTCGTCGCGGCGATGGACCGGCCCCGCCGCGCCATGATCATGGTGCAGGCCGGCCGCGGCACCGACGCGGTCCTCGACGAGCTGGTGCCACTCCTCGACCCCGGTGACGTCGTGGTCGACGGAGGCAACGCGCACTTCATCGACACCCGGCGCCGGGCCGAGGCGATCAACGCCACCGGCGTCCAGTTCGTCGGGTCGGGGGTGTCCGGAGGGGAAGAGGGAGCGCTGCTCGGGCCGAGCATCATGCCTGGCGGCACCACGCAGGCCTACGACGTACTCGCTCCGGTGCTCGAGACGATCGCCGCCCAGGTCGACGGCACCCCCTGCTGCACCCTTGTCGGCCCGGACGGCGCCGGCCACTTCGTCAAGATGGTGCACAACGGCATCGAATATGCCGACATGCAGCTCATCGCCGAGGCCTACGACCTGCTTCGCAGCGTCGGCGGTCTGGAGCCGGCCGAGCTTGCCGCCGTCTTCGCCGACTGGAACAGCGGCGACCTGGAATCGTTCCTGATCGAGACCACCGCGACCGTGCTCGGGCACGTCGACGCCCGGACCGGGCGGCCCTTCGTCGACGTGGTGGTCGACCAGGCGGAGCAGAAGGGCACCGGACGGTGGACGGTGCAGAGCGCGCTCGACCTCGGCGTACCGGTGACGGCGATCGGCGAGGCGACCTTCGCCCGGGTGGTGTCCTCGCTCGCGGGCGAGCGGCGGACGGCCCAGGACCGCCTGGCCGGGCCGCGCCCCGCGCGGCAGACCAACGACCGGCTGGTCGACGACGTCCGCCAGGCGCTCTACGCCAGCAAGGTCGTCGCCTACGCCCAGGGGTTCGCGCAGATCGCGGCCGGCAGCGAGGAGTACGGCTGGGGCGTCGACCCGGGAGCGATGGCCACGATCTGGCGCGGCGGATGCATCATCCGCGCGCGGTTCCTCGACCGGATCAAGCAGTCCTTCGACGATCACACCGACCTGTCCAACCTGCTGTTCGCCGACTATTTCGCCGACGCGGTCGGGCAGGCGCAGGATGCCTGGCGACGGGTGGTCGCGACGTCCGCGGAGTCCGGCGTACCGGCACCGGCCTTCTCCGCGAGCCTCGCCTACTACGACCAGCTCCGACGGGACCGGTCCTCGGCGGCCCTGATTCAGGGCCTGCGCGACTTTTTCGGTGCGCACACCTACCGGCGGGTCGACGACGACGGCGCCTTCCACACCCTCTGGTCCGACGACCGCAGCGAGGTGCGGCCCTGACCGCCTGCTCCCGATCTCGGAGCTTCCAGGAATCGTTTGCCTCAGGTGGTGGCCCACGGGCCTCCGGCACGACTAGCCTTGACGGTGGTTGGGCCGTCAGCCTCCTGCACCAACAGCCGAGGTGCTGCTCGCCGGACGCATTTCGTTCCGGCCGACATCGCATCCCTCCGAGGAGCGGCCATGCGAGACCTTGACAACCCGAGAGCCGACTCCTCGACTGCGATTTCCCCCGGCGCCAGGATGCTCCGGCTGTCGACCAGCCACGACAGCAACCAAAGCTGGGTCGAGGCCTCGGGCGAGCTCGACATGTTCACCGCGCCGATGCTCGACGAGGCGATCAACCGGCTCCGGCAGGACGGCTTCGGCAGGGCCGTGATCCTCGACCTACGACACCTGACCTTCATGGACTGCGCCGGACTGAGCGTGCTCGTCCGCCACCACGCCGGGCTGCACGCCGACGGAGGACGCCTCCTGCTCCTGCACCCGTCCCGCCCGGTGGCGCGGCTGCTCACTCTCACCGGGATGGACTCCGAACTCCACATCCGCTGACCTCGCGGTCGCACTGACGGACAGGTTGACAGGCTCGCTCCCGGTCGGCCAAGCTCTCCCGCACCCCTGGACACTCGCCGAGCGTGTCGCCCGAATCGAGGACGTCATGGCCACAGCGACGTCGCGTTCGGTCTGGGCCAACTACGTGCTCGACCCTCTCGAGCGGGCGAGCACGACCTTCGTGCAGCAGTTCGTCAACTTCCTGCTCGCGGTCGGCGCCGGCGGCTTGCTGGCCACCCAGAACTGGGCGGGGGCCGCGGACACATCGGCATTCGCCGCAGTCATCAGCCTGATCCTGAGTGTCGCGACGTTCAAGGTGCCGCCGCTGTCCTCGGTGTGGGATCTCGTCCTCCGAGTCGTGCGGACCTTCCTGTCCTCGGCGGCAGCAACCCTCGTCGCCGGCAAGGCGACCCACAGCATCGTGCACGCCGACTGGCAGGGTGCGGTCGCGATCGCCCTACCCGTCGCGTTCACGGCATTGCTCAAGGGGATTGCCGCGCTCGGGCTGCAGGACACGCCTGGAGCGTCGTTGATTCCGTCGTC
>DASXJE010000242.1 GCA_036497565.1 Mycobacteriales bacterium | reverse complement strand
CAGGAGGTCTAGCCCGGCCGTGTCTCCACGGCTTCACCCCTAGGCGTCCAACCGGACGCCAATCACCTGGGTCCCCCGCTCCTGCCCTGAGTTCTGTGCTGAGGCTCGCCGGCCGGTGGGCAGGACTAGGCGTACCCGGTGGCGAGTCTGCGCATTCACGCAGCCGTTGGAGACCGTAGGGAAAGCCGCTGCGAGGTTCAAGCCGAGGTTTCGGTCCCGATCACGGGGGGAAGCCGTTCGGACTCGGACAAGTACGCCGCATGATGGACATGCACTAGGCCATTCGGCGGGCACGGGGAGCCTGAACGGCGTACCCGGAGGAGTTGTTCATCACGACCGGGCGCATTCGTTACCTCGCCGTGACTCAGCAGATGTGACGGTCCGTCGACGTTCTGAGTTGAAACTAGGCCGGACGGCGGTAATTTCTTGCGCCGAATAGCGTATCTGCCCTCTGAGCGATCCGGGCGCCGTGACAACGACCGGCAAGGGCCATATTTGCCTCCACAATTCTTTAGCTAGCCGGCTACGAAATCGCTGCTGTCAGCGGGCATTTCGCGGCCGGTCCAAGCCGGTCCAGGCCGGTCCGCTACGGCGTCGACGTCGCGGTCAGCTGCCGGCGCGGGTCGGGCGGCGCGGGTCGGGCGGCGCGGGTCGGGCGGTGCGGGTCGGGCGGCTCGGTTCGGTGGACTGGCGGATCCATTGCTTAGCAATCTAAAATTGCGCCCGTGAACGCCGATCAGCCAGCCGTTCTGGCCGACGAACTCGCCCCCCGAATCGCCCGGATGATCATCTTGCTGCGGCGGGAGACCGCCGCCGCGGGGCTCAGCCGGGCACAGCTGTCCGTGCTCCACGCGGTGCGCGACGGTGGTCCGCGTCGGATCACCGACCTGGCCGAGCTCGAGCAGGTGACCCAGCCGTCGATGACCCTGCTCGTCTCCCGCATGGAGCGGGCGGGCTGGGTGCAACGCCAGCCGGATCCTCTCGACCGGCGCGGCGTGCTGGTCACGCTCACGCCCGACGGGCGACGCCGACTCGACCGGGTCGTCGCCGCCCGGGCCGCGGCATTGGAACGTCGGCTCGAGCAGCTCCGACCCGCGCACCGTGCGGCCCTCGCGGCCGCCGTGCCGGCCTTGGACGCGGTGATGGACGACCCGATCGACACGGAGGTACTCCAGGCATGACGACGGTGTCTTCGGCGGGGTCGACGGGGGAGTCCGGAGGCCTGCTGCGGCAGCCCAAGGCGGTCTGGGCGGTTGCGTTCGCCTGCGTGATCGCCTTCATGGGTATCGGACTGGTCGACCCGATCCTGCCGGCGATCGCCACCGACCTGCATGCCTCGCCGAGCCAGGTCGAGTTGCTCTTCACCAGCTATTTCGCGATCACCGGCGTCTCCATGCTCGTCACCGGTGTCGTGAGCAGCCGATTCGGGGCGAAGCGGACCCTGCTCGTCGGCCTGGCGCTGATCGTCACGTTCAGCGCCCTCGCCGGCGCCTCCGGATCGGTCGGCGCGATCGTCGGCTTCCGGGCCGGCTGGGGGCTGGGCAACGCCCTGTTCATCGCCACCGCGCTCGCCGTCATCGTCGGCGCGGCGAGTGGCGGGGTCGCCGGGGCGATCATCCTCTACGAGGCGGCGCTCGGACTCGGCATCGCCACCGGTCCGCTGCTCGGCGGGCTGCTCGGCGGGATCAGCTGGCGTGGTCCGTTCTTCGGTACAGCGGTGTTGATGTCGATCGGCTTCGTCGCCGTGCTCGCACTGCTACCTCGCTCGCCGCGTCCCGACCACCACACGTCGCTGGCCGATCCGATCCGAGCCCTGCGCCACCGCAGCCTGCTGACGATCGGGCTGACCGCCCTGTTCTACAACTTCGGCTTCTTCACGTTGCTGGGTTACGCGCCGTTTCCGCTCGGCCTGGGCGTGCACGGGTTGGGGCTGGTGTTCTTCGGGTGGGGCCTGGTGCTCGCCGTCACCTCTGTGTTTCTGGCGCCCCGGCTGCAACGACGGTTCGGTACCGTCCGCACGCTGTACATCGTCCTAGGATTCTTCGCTGTAGACCTGCTCGCGATGGGGTTGTTCACCGACAGCCAGCTGGCGCTCATCCTCGCCGTGATCAGCGCGGGCGCATTCCTCGGGGTCAACAACACGCTGGTCACCGAGACGGTGATGAAGGTGTCGCCCGTCGAGCGGCCGGTCGCCTCCGCGGGATACAGCTTCATCCGGTTCTCCGGCGGGGCGATCGCGCCGTACCTCGCCGGAAAGCTGGCCGAGTGGTTCAGCCCGCACGTCCCGTTCTTCGTCGGCGCGGGCGCCGTGGTGATCGGCATGCTGGTGCTGGCCAGCGGGCATGCGTTGTTCGCGTCGCTCGACACGCCCAGCCGCACGCTGCGAGTCGTCGGCGAGCTCCCCGCGAACCAGCCGGTCATCCTGCTCGCCGTGGATGCGGGGCCGGACGGGCCGGGCGCGACCGAGACGGCGGCGGAGATCGCCAGTCAGCACGGCGCCGCGGTCGAGGTGCTGCATGTCCGAGAGACCGATGTCGTCAACGACGACGCGGTCGATCGAGAGTCGGCTGCCGACGCCGACCGGGTGCTCGACGAGCGGATCCGCCAGCTCGCCGACCACGGGATCCCGGTCGCCGGACGAATCGTGCAGACCACCGGCGGTCCCGCAGACCCGGCGGCGGCCATCGTTCGTCGCGCGACCGACACGCGCGCGGAGCTGGTCGTGCTGGTCGCGCCGCACGCGGATCCGGGACGGTTCGGGCGGGCGACTATCCGCCGGGTGCAGCAAGCATGTTCGTCCCCGGTCCTGGTGATCGATCCCGAACGGGCGCGGCACCCGTCGGAGCGCATCGACCGCTAGCGTGAGAGGGTGACCCGGCACGAAGGCCCGTACCGGTCGGGCCGGACCTGCCTGATCACGGCCCATCACCGGATCTGCCGCGGTTCATCGGGCGCACGCGGCGTCGACGCGCGACACTAGACAACGGTGCGACCCTGTCCGCCGCGCCCCGGCCGCGCGTCGGCGGCGCCCGGCATGGACGGGATCGGCCTCCAGACAAGGGGATGTGAGGGTGTGAGCGCGCCGGTCCGCTTCCGCGAGGAAAGCGAGACTCCGACCGTCCAGCGGTGGTGGTTGCGCTCGACGCGACGTACGCCTGGCATCATCGCGGCGCTGACCTGGCTCGTCGGAGTGATCGCGATAGTGAGTTCGCTGTTGCCGGCTGAGCACAACCGGATCCGCTATCTCACGCGCGTTCTGGGTCTGCCGGTCATCGCGTCGGCCACGGCGACGGCGATCGCGATGTCGTTCGGTGTGCTGCTGGTCTTCCTCGCATTCGGCCTGCGGCGGCGAAAGAAGCGGGCCTGGCGCGCGGTCGTGGTGGTGACGGCGGTCGTCGCGCTGACCCACATCCTCAAGGGTCTCGACGTCGAAGAAGCCACCGCGTCTCTGGCACTGCTGGCAGTTCTTCTCCTTACCCGTAAGCAGTTCTACGCGCTCGGCGATCCCACCACGCGGTGGTACGCCGCCCGCGCGACGGTCGAGATGCTCATCGTGGCGATCACGGTCGGGATGGCCGGGCTGCTGATCAACCAGCGGCAGATTCTGGGCCGGCCGTCGTTGTGGCAGGACCTCCGTGAGGTGTTGCTCGGATTCATCGGGATCAGCGGGCCGCTGCGGTTCCGGCACGAGCGCGGGGACGATATCGTCGCGATGACGCTGCTCGCCTTCGGTCTGCTGATCGCGTTCGTCGCCGCGTATCTGTTTCTCCGGTCCGCGCAACCCAAAGCGCGGCTCACCGCCGACGATGAGACGCGACTGCGCGAACTCCTGCACAAGCACGGGGAACGGGACTCCCTCGGTTACTTTGCCCTGCGACGTGACAAGAGCGTGGTCTGGTCACCGACCGGCAAAGCTGCGGTGACCTACCGGGTGGTGTCGGGCGTTGCGCTGGCCAGCGCCGACCCGATCGGAGATCCCGAGGCGTGGCCCGGCGCGATCAACGAGTTTCTCGAACTGTCCCGCCTGCATGCGTGGGTGCCGGCGGTGATCGGCGACAGTGAGCAGGGCGCGACGGTCTACGCCCGTTATGGACTCGATGCTCTCGAACTCGGCGACGAGGCCATCGTTGACGTCGGATCGTTCAGTCTGTGCGGTCGCCCGATGCGCGGTGTACGGCAGGCGGTGAAGCGGACCGAGCGCGCCGGATACACGGTCCGGGTGCGGCGGGTCGGCGACCTCGCGAAGGACGAGATGGACGCGCTGCTCACCGCGGTGACCGCCTGGCGCGGTGGTGGGGTCGAACGCGGTTACTCGATGGCGCTGTCGCGGCTCGGCGACCCGGACGACTGCGAGTGCGTGATCGTGACTGCCGAGCTGGACGGAGTACTGCGTGGGCTGCTGCACTTCGTTCCGTGGGGGTCCGACGGGTTGTCTCTGGATCTGATGCGGCGTGATCGCACGGCGGACAACGGGCTGAACGAGCTGATGATCGCCACGCTCATCGAGTCCGGCGAGAGCCTGGGGGTGCGCCGCGTCTCCCTCAACTTCGCCGCATTCCGCTCGGCGCTCGAACGTGGTGAGCGGATCGGGGCCGGTCCGATCCTGCGGATGTGGCGTCGGCTGTTGGTCTTCATGTCGCGGTGGTGGCAGATCGAGTCGCTCTACCGCTTCAACGTGAAGTTCCGCCCGGACTGGGAGCCGCGCTTCCTGTCCTTCCCGACTTCCCGTGACCTGCCCCGCATCTCCCTGGCGGCGCTCGAGGCCGAAGCGTTCGTCGTGCGCCCTCGCCCCGTTCAGAGGTTGCTTCACCGCGACCGCTGAACCGAGTGCTTTGCCGAGCCAACGGGCCGCCTTGTACGCTTCAGCCGGTGGCCGTGAGGCTTCCTAGGAGGCTTCGCCTAGTCCGGTCTATGGCGCCGCACTGCTAATGCGGTTGGGGGTAACCCCCCCTCCCGGGTTCAAATCCCGGAGCCTCCGCCGACGGGTGGGTATGGAATACTCGCCGCGTCTGCGCTCGTAGCTCAACGGATAGAGCACTTGACTACGGATCAAGAGGTTGTGGGTTCGAATCCCGCCGAGCGCGCCACGCAAAACCCCAGGTCAGCGGCCTATCCAGCCTCCAAGTCTCCGGCTCGCCGGGTCTCCCCGTTGCCCTCGGTCCGCAGATAGTCCGCAAGCCCCGGGCCGCCAGCCGCCAGGCTCAGCCGCTCACCCACGGCATCCAGGTCGTCATCGAAGAGCCCCGCGTAGATGTCCAACGTCATCGCCGCCGACGCATGACCCAGCATCCGCTGAACGGTCTTCACATTCGCACCTGCCGACACGGCCAGACTCGCGGCCGTGTCGCGCAGGTCATGCGGAGTCAACGGACCCAGCCCGGCCCGGCGCACGGCACCGTCGAACACGTAATGCCGGAAGTTGGAGTTGCGCAGCGGGCCACCCCGCGAAGCGCTGAACACCCGGTCATCCGGCGTCTTGCCGGCCAGCTGGTCGGCTAACGCGCCGCGCAGGAACCGGGGGACCGGCACACTCCGCGACTTGTGCGACTTCGGCGACCCTTCGTGCAACAGGCCCGCAGCCTCCGTCAGGTTGTCGACGATCTCCAGACGACCGCGCTCAATCCCGACATTCCGCACCCGCAGACCGGCCGCCTCGCCGAAGCGCAGGCCGGTATAGGCCAGCAATCGGACCAGCAACCCATACTGGCCGGGACACTCCGCTGCCAGCTTCGATACCTCGGCGTGGGTGAGGAACCGCTGCCTACCGCGAGCGGGCTTAGGCCGCTTCACCCCTTCGGCGACCGACCGCACCAGCCGCCCGTCCCTCACAGCCAACGCCAGGCACTGACCGAGAATGTCGACGGCCTGCCGCGTCATCGAGTCACCAACATCGCGCCGCAGGTCGGCCTGCCACGCGACCACGTCCGCGTGACCAATCGAGCGCAACGGCACATCTGCCCAGCGTGGCAGCACCCGAGCCCGCAGAATGCTCGCGTAGGTCGCCCGGCTCTTCGGCTTCAACGAGGCCTTCGTCGCCAACCACATCTCGGACCACTCGCCGAACGTGATCCGCGACAGTGCCGGATCTACCCATTCACCCCGAAGCCTCGCCGATTCCTGCGCTTCGACCCACCGGACCGCGTCGATCCGGCGACGAAAATGCCGCGCGTGCTCGCGGTGAGCCGCGTCCCGATATCGGGCACGCCACCGACCATCCGGACGCTTCTGAACGTTGCCCATATCAAGCCGCCTGCGCCTCAAGCCAGCGGTTGACTTCAGCCGGGCTGTAACGCAGATGCCGACCAACCCGGTACGCCTTCGGGCCCGTGCCCACATAACGCCACTGACGGAGGGTGCCAACCGGAACCCCGAGGAAGTCGGACACGTCATCGATCGACCACAGTCGTGGCGACCGCCTATCTGTTTCCACCTCAACCACACTCCTTTGTCCGATATGTCGATCAATCGTCGTCCCGTCGCAGTGGTCGTCGTGCGCGGGCGGAGTCGGCGGCCATGGCGGCGAGTTCGGCGTCGGCGGTGGTGCGCCAGCCGGTGCTGGCGAACGACCAGTGGTTCACCACCAGGGTCGTCTCGTCCTCCACCCGGTCGTCGTCGGCCGGGGTGGCGGCGGCCAGCTCGGCGCCGGTCACGGTGTTCCGCCGCCAGGTCTGCCGGGCCAGACGCAACGCTTTGAGGGTGGTGGAGTAACGGCGGGAGCGGGTGGAGAAGTGGCCGCCGAAGCCGAGCATGTGCGCCCACCGCCGTAACCGGACCCAA
>DASXJE010000241.1 GCA_036497565.1 Mycobacteriales bacterium | reverse complement strand
TTCGCCCGGGGACTCGGCCTGTCCGGTGTCAACATCGACACTCCGGAGCCGATCGGGCCGGCCTGGGAGGAGGCGCTGACGGCCGACCGGCCGACCGTCCTCGACATCCGCTGCGACCCTGACGTGCCGCCGATTCCGCCGCACACCACATTCGCTCAGGCAAAGGCAACCGCCTCATCTATCTTGCACGGCGACGAGAATGCGCGGGGCGTGGTCACCCAGGGCATCAAGCAGAAGGTCCAGCAGTTCCTGCCCGGCGACAAGGAGTCCTGAGCCGATGACCGACGTCCAGCTACCGACACCGGTCGTACGACGCCCGGAGCGCCCGGAGATCGACGTTGCGGCGCTGCACCGCGACCTGATCGCGCGGGTGGACGGGGAGGTACGCTTCGACGCCGGGACGCGCGGCGCCTACTCCACCGATGCGTCTAACTTCCGACAGGTACCCATCGGTGTCGTCATTCCGCGCACGGTCGACGCGGCGGCCGAGGCAGTCGCCGTGTGCCGCGACCACGCCGCACCAGTTCTATCTCGGGGAGGCGGGACCAGCCTGGCCGGGCAATGCACCAACGCTGCGGTGATGATCGACTGGGCCAAATACTGCAACCAGCTGATCTCGGTCGACCCCGACGCCCGGACCTGCGTCGTCGAGCCGGGCATCGTGCTCGACGTCCTCAACCGGGAACTCGAGCCGTACGGCCTCCGCTACGGCCCGGAACCGGCCACCCACCCGAACTGCACGCTCGGCGGAATGATCGGCAACAACTCCTGCGGCGCGACCGCACAGCGCACCGGCAAGGTCGTGGACAACATCGCGGGTCTGGAAGTGCTGCTCTACGACGGCACCCGCTTCCGGTGCGGTCCGACCAACGACGACGACTACGTCGCGATCGAACGTCGCGGCAACGGACAGGCACGGGTCTATCGGCAGCTGCGGCTGCTGCGCGACGACCACACCGAGCAGATCCGGTCCCGCTACCCCGACATTCCCCGCCGGGTCTCGGGCTACAACCTGGACTCGCTGCTCCCCGAACACGGCTTCGACGTGGCCGGCGCTCTCGTCGGCAGCGAATCGACGCTGGTCACGGTTCTGCGCGCGGAACTCAAGCTGGTGCCGGTGGTCAAGGAACGCAGCCTGATCGTGCTCGGTTTCGACACGATCATGGAGGCGGCCGACGCCGTACCAACCATCCTGCCTCACGAGCCGATCGCCTTGGAAGGGTTGGATCACCGCCTGATCAGCGACCAGCGCATCAAACACCTCAACCCCATCGCGTTGGACAAGCTGCCCCGCGGGAAGGGTTACCTGATGGTCCAGTTCGGCGGCGACACCCGCGAGGAGGTCGACCGGGCCGGCGAGCGCATGCTCAAAGCGCTGGGCGAATCCGAGCACGACCCCGAGGTGGCGTTCCTCGACGAGCCCGAACGCGAGGACGAACTGTGGCAGGTCCGCGAAGCCGGACTCGGCGCGACCGCGCACGTCCCGGGACACCCCGACACCTGGGAAGGCTGGGAAGACTCCGCCGTACACCCGGACCGGCTCGGCGAGTACCTGCGAGACCTGGAAAAGCTGTACGAAGAGTTCGGCTACGCCGACGAGACCGCACCCAGCCTGTACGGCCACTTCGGGCAGGGATGCGTGCACACCCGCATCCCCTTCGGCCTGACCGACACCGACGGCGTCGCGAAATACCGGCGGTTCCTCGAGAGCGCCGCCGACCTGGTGGCCTCGTACGGCGGCTCCTTCTCCGGCGAGCACGGTGACGGACAGACACGTGGCGAATTACTGCCGAAGATGTTCGGTCCGGACATCATCCGCGCCTTCGGCCGGCTCAAGGCGATCTTCGATCCCGACGACCGGATGAACCCCGGCAAGATCGTCGCGCCGTACGGCCTGGACGACAATCTGCGGCTGGGCGGAACGTGGACGCCGCACTACGACGGCATCCTGCACTTTTCTTATCCCGAAGACGATGGCTCGTTCACCGCCGCCGCGAACCGATGCGTCGGAGTTGGCAAGTGCCGGCAACACGAGCATCCCGGCGGTGCGGTCATGTGCCCGTCCTACCAGGCCACCCTCGAGGAAGAACACTCCACGCGAGGCCGGGCCCGGCTGCTCTTCGAGATGCTCCGCGGACATCCCGACTCCCCGATCCAGGACGGATGGCGCTCCACAGGGGTGCGCGACGCCCTGGACCTGTGTCTGGCCTGCAAGGGCTGCAAGAGCGACTGCCCGGTCAACGTCGACATGGCCACCTACAAGGCGGAATTCCTCGCCCACCACTACCAAGGTCGGCTCCGGCCCCGGTCGCACTACACGCTGGGCTGGCTACCACTACTCGCCGCCGCCGTCACGAGGTGCCGCGCGGAAGGGGTGGTCAACTCGCTGAGCCACGCGCCGCTGCTGCCGGGCCTGGCCACCCGCGCTGCGGGCCTCGAGCACCGCGAGATCCCGCTGTTCGCCGACGAAACCCTGCAACGGTGGTGGATCCGACGCGGCGGGTCCCGGCCCGGTCTGCGGGGCACGGTTTTGCTCTGGCCGGACACCTTCACCAACACCTTCCATCCGCACATCGGCAAGGCGGCCGTCGAACTGCTCGAGGATGCCGGCTGGACCGTCCGTGTCCCGACCGAGCCCGTCTGCTGCGGCCTGACCTGGATATCCACCGGGCAGCTGGACACCGCGAAAAAGGTGCTGCGGCGCACGGCCGGCATCCTCGCCGAGCACCTCCACCAGGGCGGGCTGGTGGTCGGTCTCGAGCCCAGCTGCACCGCGGTGTTCCGCTCCGACGCCCCGGACCTCCTTCCCGAAGACCTCGACATCGCCCGGCTACGCCAACAGACGGTCACCCTGGCCGAGCTCCTCACCACACATACCTCGGACTGGACCCCTCCGCGCCTGGACGGCGTTCAGGTTCTCACCCAGGTGCACTGCCACCAACACGCCGTCCTCGGCTGGGACGCCGACCAGCAACTTCTCGAGACCGCCGGCGCGAAGTCCGATCAACTGGACTCCGGCTGCTGCGGCCTGGCCGGCAACTTCGGCTTCGAAGCCGGACACCTCGACGTCAGCACCACCTGCGCCGAAAACGCGCTCCTGCCGGCGCTGCGCAACGCCGACCCGGACACCGTCGTCCTCGCCGACGGATTCAGTTGCCGCACCCAGATCCACGAACTCGACAGCGGCGACCGCGAAGCCATCCACCTGGCGGAACTGCTCAACCGTGCCCGGCACGACTCGACATCCTCCCCTTCACATGCCGACCTTGTCGACGGCGACCGGCCCCGGCCGCCCGGGGTCGTGGGCCGGGGCATGGCACTGGCCGCCGCTACAGCGGCCGCCGCCGCCGTTGCCGCCGGCGCGGCAGCCGCGGCCCGCCGGGCACTGCAGAGAACCCGATGAACCCCCCGGCGAGAGCCGACGCCGGCGCTGGGAAGGGCGGACCGCCGATAACCCGTGTCACCACGGCGGTCTACCGCTTCCCCACCCCCTTGCCCGAAGCCGACGGGACCCTGACCTGGGATGCCACCACCGCGGTCACCGTCACCCTGCATGCCGGCGGGCGAACCGGACTCGGCTGGACCTACAGCAGCGGCGCAGCGGCAGCCGTCATCCGTGAGCATCTCACCGGTGCGATCGAAGACCTCGACGCCTTCAACGTCGACGCCGGCTGGTACGCGATGCACCGCGCCTGCCGAAACCTGGGCACCCGCGGACTGGTCATGCAAGCCCTCAGCGCCATCGACATCGCCTGGTGGGACCTCAAAGCGCGGCTCCTCGACGTGCCCGTCACCTCGCTGCTCGGGCGGCACCGCGATACGGTGCCGATCTACGGATCCGGCGGCTTCACCACCCTCACCGACGACCAGCTGGCTGAGCAGATCCGGTGGTGGCAAACCACCGGCTGCACCGCGATGAAGATCAAAATCGGCCAGTCCTGGGGCAACGACATTGCCCGCGACCTGGCCCGGATCAAACAGCTACGCGACCAGACCCCCGTCGGCACCCAACTCATGGTCGACGCCAACGGCGGATACAGCACCGGACAGGCACGTCGTGTCGGTGCCGCCCTCGACGACCTCGGCTTCACCTGGTTCGAAGAACCCGTCTCCAGCGACGACACCGCCGGGCTGGCCAGTCTGCGTGCCGCCCTGCGGTGTGACGTCGCGGCCGGTGAGTACGCCGCCGACCTCTACGACGTCCGGGCCCTACTCCCCGTCGTCGACTGTCTGCAACTCGACGCCACCCGCTGCGGCGGCTACAGCGGCTGGCTCCGCGCCGCGGCCCTCGCCCAGGCACACAACCTGCCGGTCTCTGCACACTGCGCGCCGTCCCTACACGCCCCCGTCGCCGCCGCCATCCCCAATCTTCGTCACGTCGAATGGTTCGCCGACCACGTCCGCCTCGAGCCCCAGCTCGCCGACGGCATCCCCGCCGTGCGCGACGGAGCACTGCACCTGGACAACACCACCGCCGGACACGGCATGACCATCAGCAAACAAGCCGGACGGTGGTGCGTCGCGTAGCACACTGCACTGGGACCCCACATTCTGCCAAGAGATCGCAACCCAAACCGCAGCACCGAAGAACTCCCGGCAAGCCGAGCCGCCCAGACGGGAACGGCGTTCTCGCAACAAAATGCATCGATGATGACCCGACTCATCGCGCTGAAGTGCCGGCACCTGATCACAACCTCAGCCGGGCGACGCCGGGTAGACCGACCGGCGTGGCCGCGCCGGGCTATCCCTTGCGGACGGGGCCCCGCCAATCCAGGCACACCGCCACCGCGTCATCGTCGAGTCCGGCCTCATCATAGAGAGCGAGCAGCTCGCGGAGGATCTCCCGGACAGCGTCATCAGGTCGCCGTACGCGGGCGGCGCGGACAATTTGGGCGAGCCTCGCGTCGCCGAACGGTTCCTGCTCGGGAGGATGGGCGGCATGCACACCATCGGTAAGCACGAACAGCCGGTCACCCGGTCGAACCTCGAACCTCTCAGCGGTATAGCGAGTCCCCTCAAACATGCCCAACGGCAGCTGCGCCTCTAGCTCTACCCGTTGTAGCTGCTCGTCGCGGTCGCGCAGCAGCAGCGGCGTGCTGGCGCCGACGGCCCACCCGCGACCATCGGCAAGCCCGATCTGCAGCAGAAGCGTCTCCAGATGCAACTCGCCCCGGTAGTGGGCGTACACGGCCTGGTCCGCCAACGACGCCTGATCGACGAGGCCAACTCCGGCCCGGCGCGCGTTGCGCAACGCACTGACGGCCAGATGGGTGAGCATCGACGCCTTGGCCCCCTCCCCCATTCCCTCCATCACCGTCAGCTGCAGGTGATCAGGGCTGCACGACCAGTCGAAGTTGTCGCCCCGCACCGCGTACGCCGGTTCCAGCTGCCCGGCCACGGTGAACTCCGGGCCGGCGCACTGCCGTCCGGGAAGCAAGTCCCACTGCATCTCGGCAGCGAGGCTGAGCCGCTGTGGGCGTGCCGCCTGTGTTACCAGATCGGTGTCACGCTCCACAGCGGTCAGGGCGTAGCCCACCGCCGTGCCCATCCGGGCCAGGCCCTCCCGCAGCCCCACCGACGGCGCTGCGGGCAGCCGGAGCCGCAAAACACCCCGCCGGTCGGCGCGGACCGTCACCGGCACATGGACCAGGAGCCCATCAGCACCCACCGATCCCGTCGTCACCTGTTGCGAGGTAAACGCCCGCCCAGCGACCGTGCCCCGGACGGCGATCGAGGTCTCCCCCGGTGCCATCCGGTCCACCGGCAGCGAGCGCAGCACGTCCAACCCGTAGTCGACGATCAGCAGTTCGACATCACGTGCCTGCAGATCGGCGCCCAATGCCCCTCGTATCGCCGCCAGCATATTGGCCGGTGTACTGTTTTCGACCGCGAACAGCACCGATGCGGCGTATTCATCTGGACTCATCAGGGCACTCCTTCGACCATCGCGGCCGTGACGAGACCGACGATTGATGTTGTGCAACAGTAGAGACATGAACTCCGTACGTCTGCAGCCCGGGGAGATCAAACGGCTCGCGGTGGCGGCCGAGGCCGCCGCCGCACCGTTGCAGGCCGCCTGGCTGCGGGCGACCGATGCGATATCCGCCGTCGTATCGGCACCCCAGCTTCGAGCGCTAGAGATCGTGCGCCAGTACAAAACCATTAACCTCAGCCAACTCGCGGACGAACTCGGCTGCGCCCCATCCTCTGCGACCCGCCTGTGTGACCGGCTCGTCGCCGCCGGCCTCATCAACCGCAAGGCCTCCGCCGAGACCCGCCGCGAGATCAGCCTCAGCCTGCGGCCGCAAGGGACCCGGCTGCTGCACCGACTCGAAAACCGTCGCCGCGCAGAACTGGCCGCGGCACTTGAAAAAATGACCCCCACCGGGGCGCGCGCCCTCATCCGTGGCCTCGAAGAATACGCTCAAGTCAGCGAGCATTTAACCCATGACAAAGATCAGAGACTCGCCTGACCGGCCGCACCACGCATCGGTCTGCCGTGATCCGAGCACGCCGACCAGAGTGCCAGCCGTGGACGGCGTCGCCATGGCCGTGGTGAACGCCGAAGTGAACCCGGGCCGCCCAACCCAGGCACGCGGCGCGGGTGCCCCGGGAGCATTTACGTCCGCCAGCGGGGCCGAGCCACCGGCCAACGCCGCAGTCGGCCCGGCCACGACCTGACCCAGCAGCCGTATCCCGTCCGATGGAAACGTGTACCGGCCGGTCGCACGTGCCGTCATTCCATCTGGTCGGCTCAAGGTTCTTTGGGCCGTGGAAATTTGGTTCCGTGTCGCTTACAACGGCCTAGCAATTGAGCGGATACACCAGGCATGCCATGACGCAGACGAATTCGGAGATCACCGCGAGCGCGGCCTATTTGTTTCGGCGGAAACGTCGATACACAGACCGTCTATGCCATCGGCTCGAGCCGCGGCCGTGCTGCGAGAGCAGACCCGGCCCTCACCTGCGGCACCGGACGAGGTCGAGCAGCGACCGTTGACCGACTACGACGCAGCGTTTGGCCACACCGGGACCGGCGATCTGGAAGGGGTCGCCTGATGGCCGCCACCAAAACCGCGCCGGCCAGAGACGTGACCGCCGAGCTGGTCTACCTGACCCGGGCCTTGAAGGCCCCGACGCTGCGGGAGGCCGTTGACCGGCTCGCCGAACGGGCCCGCGCCGAGAACTGGACCCATGAGGAGTTCCTCGCGGCCTGCCTGCAACGGGAGGTCTCCGCGCGGGAGTCCCACGGCGGTGAAGGCCGGATCCGGGCCGCCCGCTTCCCGGGCCGCGAGAGCCTCGAGGAGTTCAACTTCGACCACGCCCGCAGCGTCAAGCGTGACCTCATCGCTCACCTCGGGACGCTGGACTTCGTGACCGCCAAAGAGAATGTGCTGTTCCTCGGCCCACCCGATACCGGCAAGACCCACCCGGGCACCGGCCTGGCGGTCCGGGCCTGCCAAGCCGGCCACCGCACACTGTTTGCGACCGCCTCCGACTGGGTGACCCGCCTCGCCGAAGCCCACCAAGCCGGCCGGCTGCACGACGAGCTCCAACGACTCGGCCGCTACCCACTACTGGTCATCGACGAGGTCGGCTACATCCCCTTCGAACCCGAAGCCGCGAACCTCTTCTTCCAACTCATCAGCAGCCGCTACGAACGCGCCTCCCTCATCGTCACCAGTAACACGCCCTCGGCCGCTGGGGCGAAGTCTTCGGCGACGACATCGTCGCCGCAGCCATGATCGACCGGCTCGTCCACCACGCCGAAGTCATCTCCCTCAAAGGCGACAGCTACCGGCTCAAAGACCGCGACCTCGGCCGCATCACACCCACCAAGACCGACGACTACCGCAACCGAGGGGGCCCATTTTCACCCGACGCCCCGGAGTTCAATTTCAGCCGTCGTTGACATGACTGACGACTTTTGATCCGCGAGTTCTGCGTTTGAGTCCCAGTCGGCCCACCACTGCACACCGCTCTGATCTGGGAAGGTGCGCCCACCTCACCTCAATCGGGGCCGCCTAGATGATCTTGGCCCGAGCCCTTGATCGTGCGGGCAAAGGAGAACGCCGGCTCCGCCGTACTCCTGTGCGCCTGACCGCCACCTGACGAGCCCGGCTGAACGGACTCGTCCTTGGGCGGTGCGCTGCTTGCGGTCAGGGCGCGGTAGCGAAGTAGGCGTCTTCACCGTGGCCAGTGACCCCCGCGAACGTCACCGGGTTGCGCATGTCGGTCCAGTAGGTGACGACGTGGCCGCCAGCCGTGGCGGCGATGTTGCTGTAGTCGCCGAGGAACGCCGTCGCGCGGGGGAACACGGGATTGAGCGTCGCAGCGAACCACCGGTCGTCCCTCGTCGGGTCGGACCGGACGGTCGTCACCGGAGCGCTGGTGAACGTCAGGCTGCCCGGAGCCGTCTCGGTGGCCAGCGAGTAGTCGTAGAGGTGGTTCGCCGGGTCACCGCTACGGTCGAACGTTCCTATCCGCAGCTTGCCGTTGCTGTCGTAGGCGCCCCAGGGTTGGAATTGGTCGCCGCGGAGCGCGATCGCCGTCGGTGCGGACCAGTTCGCGCCGCCGTTCGTCGACTGGCTAACGACCACGTCGGAGTTGGTCTTGGCGGCGTACGGGTCGGCTGGTGCCGGCGTTGCGCTGTTGCGCATGTCCGACCAGACGACCGCAAGGTGCTGCGGGTTGGTCGGGTCGGCCGTGATGTTCCCGGCCGCCCAGCTGCGGAAGATGCTGTCCTGGTAGGTCTGTCGGCCCAGGGCAATCGGGTAGTCCGTTGCTCCGTCGATGACGGTGGCGACCTTGACCGGCTGGGCGAGGGCCGCACCGGTGGCCGGGCTGACCCGCACGACCTCGTAGTCGTCACGCCCGGTGGTGAGGTCGGTCGTGTTGAGGAACGCGACGTAGACCGTGCCGCCGGAGAAGACAGGGACCGAGACGAATGCCTGGTCCAGGCTGCCGGAGATCAGGGTAGGCGCGCTCCACGTCCGACCCGCGTCGTGCGTGACGCTGGCGAAGATCCGGGCCGACACGGTCGAGCCCTTCTGGCCGAGCCGAAAGTCGCCGTAGGTCACGATCGCGTTGCCGTTGCCCCACGCGGCGACGTACTCCTTGTCGAGCAGGTCGCCGACGCTGCCCTCGTTGCCGCTGCCCGCGGCGACCCGGCTGGTCGCCCAGGTCTTGCCTTTGTCCTGCGAGGTCGAGACCAGAACGTCCGGGTTGGTGGCGTTGGCCGGGCCGACGAATCGGAAGCCGAGCGTGCCGTAGTAGGCGTTGCCGGCTGCGTCGAAGGCCAGAGCCGGGTCACCGGTGCCCTGGTAAGACGAGTTGGAGAAGATCGGGTACATCGACCAGGTCTTGCCGCCATCGGTCGTCACGTGCGCCCGGGACAAGATGCTCTCGGTGACGTGCCCGCCGGCGTTGACCCCGAGCTGATAGTCGTTGGCGCCGCCAATGAGGTTGTTCGCGTCGGTCGGGTTAACCGCGATCGAGGTCTCGTTGTGCGCACCGGTGCTGCTCGTCTCGCAGTCGGTGTTGACGTTGGGCGTGGATTGCGTCGGCGTCGTGCAGATCGCGGTGCCGGTCTTCGTCCTCGGGCCGGTCCCGAACACCGCGCCAGCGACCGGGGCCGCTGCGTCCCGGACGTTGTGGGTGAAGTCGACCGGCTGTGGGTCGTCCCCGGCACTGGCGGGCGTCACCCCCGCCAGCACGAGCGCCGCGGCGCCGAGAAGCGTTGCGATCTTCCACGACGTGCGACGGTCGAGACGTGACATCCCTGCCCCCTCCGGCGAGCACCGCCGTCGGCTCGGCCATTGCGGCACCACCGACGCCAGCGCAGAAACTGGGACACCTAGGGCTTACGCGCCCGGACCCGAAGAGTCAAGACTCGTCGATCAACGCACCGTTACCGGTCCGCGCGTACGCATCCGACGGACAGCCAGGTCTCGTCGATAATCGGCCTCGACCGTGAATCCGCAAGCCGACCATCCCGCCTCACCCCGACAGAAGGGAACCGCGTACCACGCTGACTCGCCCAGATCCCGCACCGGAGGTGTCAGCGGCGGATGCTGGCCGACGCGGTGGCGGCGGTGAGGGTGGTGCCGGTCTGCGGTCCGTGCAGGATCGTGAGGACCACCATGGTGACGGCGATCTTGTGCAACCCGCCGGTGGTGGTGGTGTCGGTCTTGCGCAGG
>DASXJE010000240.1 GCA_036497565.1 Mycobacteriales bacterium | reverse complement strand
CCGTGACGACCGGTACGGCGACCACCCAATCACGGACGGCGCGACACCGCGACGGGCCGTCGGGTGGGGACGGCGCGGAGACCGGCCGGGCAGGGCATGATCAGGGACGACAGATGCAGCGCGGCGAGGAGGTGGTCCACGGTGGCAGGTTCCGTCGGCAAGGTGGGCTGGAAGGTGCTGGGACTGGCCTACGCCGTACCCACCGGGATCGTGGTCAACAAGACGCTGGAGAAGGTGTGGCGCCGTTCCCGCGGCTCCGCGCCGCCGAAGAACCCGGCCGCGCCCAACGTCGACTGGCTCGACGCGCTGGTGTGGGCCGCGATCTCCGGGGTGGTGGTCGCCGGTGCCCGCGTGGTCGCCAACCGCGGTGCCGCCGCGACGTACCAGACCCTGACCGGTCGGCTCCCTCCCGGCGTCGACGAGGAAAAGCCCTAACCCGCCCCCCGAGTGTCCTTCCATGATCGTGATCGGATTTCGCCGCGAAACGCCGACCGAATCCGATCACGATCATGGAAAGTCGGGGGCGCGGCCGCCCGCCGCCCTCCGATGATCAAGAGGGGATTCGTACGGCGTTTCGTGTCAGAATCCCCTCTTGATCATGGGGGTTGGGCCGGGGTGCGCCCGGGTCAGCTGCCGGTGAGTGCGCCGAGCAGGCGCGCGACGGTGTCGGCCATCGCGTCGCGGGCCGGCGCCAGGTAGCGCCGCGGGTCGACCGACTTCTCATCGCCGGCGAGAAACGCGCGCACCGACCCGGTGAACGCCGTGTTCAGCGCCGTGCCGATGTTGACCTTGACCATGCCGGCGGTGACCGCCTTGGCGAGGTCCTCGTCGGGTACGCCGGAGGACCCGTGCAGGACGAGTGGCACCTCCAGGGCCGCGCGGAGCCGGGCGATCAGCTCGAGGTCGAGGGAAGCGGTGCGCTCGGTCATCGCGTGTGAGCTGCCGACCGCGACGGCGAGTGCGTCGACACCGGTGGCCGCGACGAAGTCCCGTGCCTCGTCGGGGTCGGTGCGTACCCCGGGGGCGTGGGCGCCGTCCTTGCCACCCACCTCGCCGAGTTCGGCCTCCAGCCACAAACCGCGTTCGTGCGCCCAGGTCGCCGCGGAAAGGGTGGCCGCGAGGTTGTCGGCGTAGTCGAGGCGGGATGCGTCATACATCGCCGAGCTGAACCCGGCGTCGCCGGCCTGGTGGAGCAGGTCCTCGTCGTCGACGTGGTCGAGGTGCAACCCCACCGGTACGCCGGCGCCCCGGGCGACGGCGGCCGCGGCGGCGGCGATCGGGTAGACCCCGCCGTGGAATCGGACGGCGTTCTGGCTGATGGCGAGGATCACCGGCCGCCTGACCCGCTCCCCGCCGGCGACGATCGCCTCGGCATGCTCGACGGTGATGACGTTGAAGGCGCCGACGCCGATGCCTGCGGCGCGCGCCGAGTCGACGAGTTCAGCGGTCGGGACGAGTGGCACGGTGGCTCCTAATCGGAATGTCTGTCGCGGTGATCGGCTAGCGGGGCGACCAACGGCCGAGCGCCATCACCCGGTCGACGCCCAGGTCGTCGTCGAGCACGACCAGGTCGGCGTCGAGACCGGCGACGATCGCGCCGAACCGGTCGGCGCCGCCCAGCACCCGGGCCGGGGTGGTGGCCGCGGCCCGCGCCGCCGCCTCGATCGGCAGACCGACGTCGTGCACGGCCCGTCGTACGGCGTGGCCCATCGTCAGGGTGCTTCCGGCGATCGACCCGCCGCCGGCGAGCACGGCCTTGCCGTCGGTGACGGTCACCCGCTTGCTGCCGAGGTCGTACTCGCCGTCGCCGACCCCGGCGGCGGCCATGGCGTCGGTGACGAGGCACAGCCGGTCGCCGACCAGCCGGGCCAGCAGCCGCAGCGCCGCGTCGTGCAGGTGCATGCCGTCGTTGATCGCCTCGCACACCAGGCCGCCGTCGACCGCGGCGGCGACCGCGCCGGGGTCGCGGTGGTGCAGTCCGCGCATCCCGTTGAAGGTGTGGGTGAGCACCCGGGCACCGGCCCGGATCGCGGCCTCGGCGTCCTCATAGTGCGCGTCGGTGTGACCGATCGCCGGGATCACGCCGTCCGCAGCGACGGTGCGCACTAGGTCGACCCCGCCGGAAAGCTCGGGCGCAATGGTCATCATGCGGACGGTGCCGCGGCCCGCGTCGACCAGCCGTCGCCAGACCGCGGGATCGGGGTCGATCATCGCGTCGGTGTCCTGCGCCCCGCACCGCAGCGCGGACAGGAAGGGCCCCTCGAAGTGGCAGCCGACGACGTGCCCGTCCTCGGTCGGACCGGCCTCGACGGCGTCGGCGATCCACCCGGCCGCGGCGGCCATCTGCTCGACCGGCGCGGTGACGACGCTGGCGAGGGTGCGGGTGGTGCCGTGCCGGCGGTGGAAGGCCACGCTGGTCGCGAGGCCCTTGGCCGATTCATCGATCCGGCCGCCGTCACCGCCGTGCACGTGCAGGTCGACGAAACCGGGAAGCAGCCAGGCGCCGCCGAGGTCGGTCCCGGCACCCGCGTCGGCGGGCGGCCGGCCCGGGCCGACCGCAGCGACGCGCTCGCCCTCGACCTGCACCCAGCCGGGGTCGAGCACGCCCTCGGGTACGACGACCCGGGCACCGGTGAGCACGGTCATCGCGCGCCCGCCGTCGTCGGACCGGCCACCGGCTCCCAGCCGAGGTCGTCCACCGCGACGCCGGCCACACCCCAGCCGAGCACGGCGGCGCCGAGGCAGCCGGCCTGCCCACCCAGGGCGGCCGGCACGAGCTGCACCGGCGGGTGGAACGAGAGCCCGGCCGCGATCGCGGCGCGCAGCGGGCCGAAGAGCCGCTCACCCGCCGCCGCCATCCCGCCGCCGATCACGATCAGGTCCGGATCGAGCACCATCGTGTACGTCGTGAGCGACGTGGCGAGAGCATCGATCGCCTCGCCGACGACCCGCCGGGCGACCGGGTCGGTGTCGGTGCGGTCCATGATCTCGTCCGTGCCGAGGCCCGGGGTGCCGCCGGCGGCGGCGTAGCGGCGGGCGATCGCGGCCGCCGAGGCGTAGGTCTCGAGACAGCCGCGCTGGCCGCACGCGCAGACATCGCCGCCGGGGACGGCCGGGGTGTGCCCGATCTCGCCACCGAGCGTGTGCGCACCGGCGTAGGGCCGTCCGTCGAGGACGATCCCGCCGGCGATACCGGTGCCGATCGGCAGGAAGAGGAAGTCGGTCGCGTCCCGCGCCGCGCCGACCAGCCCTTCGGCGACCGCGCCGGCGCGTACGTCGTGCCCGAGCGCGACCGGCAGCCCGAGCCGCTGTTCGAGGCGGGAGCGCAGCGGTACGTCGTGCCAGCCGATGTTCGCTGCGTAGACCGCGACACCGTCGGTCTCGTCGACGACGCCGGGGACGACGACACCGACGCCGGCCACTGTCACGCCGTCGGCACCGGCCTGCTCGACGAGGTCGACGGCCAGGTCGCCCAGCCCGGCGATCACGGCATCGACTCCGTGTGCAACGCCGGTCGCCCGCCGGTCGGCGCGCAGGACGCGGCCCTGCCGGTCGACGACCGCGGCCTTGACCGCCGTACCGCCGACGTCGAGACCGACGACTGCGCTGCTCACCGGTCGCGCCACTAGGCCGGGCCGGCCGGCAGGATCACCGACCGGGAGAGGTTGCGCGGCTGATCCGGGTCGAGGCCCTTGGCTCCGGCGAGGACCACCGCGAGCCGCTGGGCCCGGATGAGGTCGGCCAGCGGGTCGAGGTCGCCGACGACGAGGGTCGCGCCGGTCCGGGCGACGTCGTCGGCGAGGCCGGAGGGCGGCGGCCCGAAGGCCCAGACACAACTCGCGGCGTCGGTGATGCTGATCGGGCCGTGGCGGTATTCCATCGCCGGATAGGACTCGGTCCAGGAGTTCGACGCCTCGCGCAGCTTGAGTGCCGCCTCGTTCGCCAGGCCGACCGTCCAGCCGTGACCGAGGAAGGTGAACTGGCGGGCCTCGATCGCGCCGGTGGGGAGAGGCGCATCGACGGCCTGCTCGGCCTGTGCCCCGAGGGTGTCGACGTCCTCGCCCAGGTGCGCGCGCAACAGGGCCAGGGCGCTCGTCGCGAATCTGGTCTGCACCACCGACTTCTCGTCGGCGAAGTCGAGCACGACCGTCTCCGTCGCCGCCCGGCCGACCGGGGTCCGCGGATCGGCGGTCAGGGCGACGGTCGGGGTTCCGGCGGGCACCTGACCCAGAGCGGTGAGCACCTCGGTGGTCGTCCCGGACCGGCTGAGCGCGACGACCCGGTCGTAGCGCCGGGCCGCGGGGAACTCCGACGCGGCGAACGCATCGGTCTCACCCTTCCCCGCCGTCTCCCGGAGCACGGCGTAGGCCTGGGCCATGAACAACGACGTGCCGCACCCGATGACGGCCACCCGCTCACCCGGCTTGGGCAGGCCCCGGGCATCGGCGGCGAGCTCGATCGCGGACCGCCAGCACGCCGGCTGGCTGGCGATCTCGGTGTCGACGTGGCTCACGGTGCTGGTCCTCCACGGGGGGCTGACGAGGGCGGCGAGTTCGCACGCTAGCGCACCGGGGGGAGCGGCCTGGCGGTCACGTCATCCGGAAGTCGTAGGCCGGCGGCAGCGGATGCGCCCGGCGGATCCTCTCCCGTGTCGCCTGATCCACCGGATGTCCGGTCTCGGCCGCCGCCCGCGCCTCGTGGTAGGCGAACCACAGCTCGTCGAGTGACCGCTCGCCCTCGCGCAGGTCGGCCAGCTCGATGCCGTCGGCCAGCAGACCCCCGGCCCGGTCGACGTCGCCGCGCTCGACCGCGGCCCATGCTTCGGCCGCCCGGATCCTGCCGTCGCTGCGGTCGGCCGGGCCGAGATCGTCGACGACGGCGAGTACCTCGTCCGGCTGGCGCGCGGCCAGCAGCGCCTGCACGGTCTCGATCGTCAGCGACCGGATCCGCGGCGCGCTCCGGTGCGCGGAGAGCAGCCTGCGCGACCCTGCGGTCGGGTCGCCCTCGACGATCGCGGCGACCCCGAGATTGCGCATCGCCCACGGTGTCGGCTCCTCCGCCAGCGAGGACTCCCACGCCAGCCGGGCGCCGGCGCGGTCGCCGGCCTGCCAACGGGCCACGCCGCGGTGCAGCCAGCTGAGCCAGCCGTCCGCGGTCTGCTCCAGCAGCGCCTGCCACGCCGGGCCGACGACGTACGACGCGGGCGGCTCGTCGGGCGGCGACGGCGGCAGCCAGCCGGTCTCGAGCAGCCGCACCCAGGGCTCCTGCTCGGCGCCGAGCGTGTCGTCGGGGTACGGCGTACCGGGCAGGTCGACGGCCTCCTCGTGGGCGCGGGCCCGGCGGCGGTGCTCCAGGGCACCCCACCCCGACCCGGCATGCAGGATCTGCTCGGGCGGGTCGTCGGCGGCACCTTCGGCGTCGGCCAGGGCACGGTCCAGCGACGACGACGACGCCAGGGCGTCGACCGCCGCGCCCACGGCCCGGCGCGCCGCCGCCCACGGCCCGTGCACCTGCCGCGGATCGGCCTGCAGCAGGCCGTAGGCCTCCACCCACGACCAGCGGGCTCCGCCCGGCATCCGCAGGTGCTCCAGCTGGGTTCGGGCCAGGCCTGCCTGGATCTCGGTGTACGCCGCGTCCGGGCCGGACAGGAACTCCTGCCACCGCCGGCCGCCGGTCGAGCGGCCCCACACGAACAACTTCCGCCCGATCAGGCGTCCGGTGGAGACTTGCGCCAGGCCGGAGCCGGCCCCGTCCAGCGCCGCGATCCACGGCCGGTCGGCACTTCTGGCGTCGAAGAAGTAGTCGGCGGCCCGGCCCGCCCGGGCCGGGTAGCTCACGTCCGCCCCGTCGTAATCCGGGACTCCGACCGTGCGCAGGCGCCGGTCGTCGCCGATGTGGTACGCCGAGTCGGCCGGGCAGATCACCCGCACGTCCGGAGTCTCGGGGACGGCGGTGTTGGACCACCAGTACATCGGCGTCTCGTGGCGGCGCGGATTGACGACCCGCACGTGCACCAGCAGCACCGGCGAGCCGGGCGGCAGCCAGGCCTCGACGCAGTAGCTGAGCTCCCGGATCCGCTCCCACTCGTAGAGCCTGAGCACCGGCGTGCCGTCGGCGCGGGTGACCCGGGCGGCGTGCACCGGCGCGCAGGTCAGCGGGGTGTGGCCGGTCGCGCCGATGTTCCACTCCACCCCTCCGGCGAACCATGCGTTGCGCAGCGCGAGATTGGCCGGCTGCAGAATCGCGTTGCGGTGCAGCAGTTCCCGCCCGGTCGGCCGGTGCACCAGCGACCACAGCCGGCCGCCGTAGTCGAGCAGGAACGTCGCCCGTAGGACGTCGTTCTCCAGGACGGCGACGGCGAGGTCGGTGGGCCGCCGGTCGCGCGTGTAGCCGTCCTGGGCGAGGTAGGGCAGCACGGAGTCGAGCCGGCCGTAGTCGAGGTTGGCCGCCATCTCCGGGTCGGCGAACGGTGCCTGCACCTGCTGGTGCAGGTCCATCGGACCGGTCAGCGGCGGGAGCGTATTGACCGGGCCGATGTCGGCGGCGGGCACCGTCAAGGTCTCGAGCCGGAGCCCCGGGCTGGTCATCGCCGGGCCAGCGACCAGGCGATGCCGTCGAGGATGTCGTGTTCGCTGACGACGACCTCCGGCACCGACAGCTCGTCGACCAGCACCCGGAGCACGAGGGCGCCGCCTCCGATCACATCGACCCGGCCGGGGTGGATGACCGGATTGGCCGCACGGGTCGCCTGATCCGTGGCAAGCAGCCGGTCGGCGACCGCGCGTACGTCGGCGGCGGCGATCCGGCTCCCGTGGATACGCGCCGCGTCGTAGTCGGTCAGGCCGAGGGCAAGCGCGGCCACGGTCGTCACCGACCCCGCCAGGCCGACGAAGGAGCGCGCCTCGTCGACCCGCACGCGTTCCCGGACGAGGCCCAGGGCGGCGCGGACGTCGGCCTCGGCGGCGGCGATCTGCTCCGGGCTCGGCGGGTCGTCGCGCAGGTGCCGCTCGGTGAGCCGCACGCAGCCGATGTCGACGCTGCGCCCGGACCACATGCCCGCGGCGTCACCGAGCACGAACTCGGTCGATCCGCCGCCGATGTCGACCACGAGGTACGGAGCTTCCCGCACGTCGAGTCCGCGCACGGCGCCGGCGTAGGACAGCGCGGCCTCCTCGTCTCCGCTGATGACCTCGGCCGGCGCGCCGAGGGTGTCGCGCACCATGTCGTGGAAGTCCGCCCGGTTGGCCGCGTCCCTCGTCGCGCTGGTGGCGACCATTCGGGTGCGGGCTACCCCGAGCCGCGCGACCTCGGCGGCGTAGTCGGCGAGGGCGAGGCGGGTGCGCTCGATCGCCGCCGGGTCGAGTCGACCGGTGCGGTCGACGCCGCGGCCGAGCCGGACGATCCGCAGGGTGCGGACGACGTCGACCAGTGCCCCATCGTCGACGTCGGCGATGAGCAGCCGGATCGAGTTGGTGCCGCAGTCGATCGCCGCGACCCGGGTCACCGGTCCGCCTCCGCGTCGCGGATGCACGGCCCGCGGCTCCACCACTGCGGAAGACGGTCGAGGGTCTCGTCCCCGAGCGGGTTGACCCCGGGCCCGGCGGCGAGTGCGTGCGCGGCCAACACATGCAGGCACTTGACCCGCGCCGGCATGCCGCCCGCCGACACGCCCGCGATCTCGGGCACGTCACCGAGCCGTGCGCGCCTGGCCAGGTAGTCCTCGTGCGCCGCGCGATAGGCGGCAGCCAGGTCGGGGTCGGCGGCCAGCCGGTCGGTCATCTCGGCCATCACGCCCGACCCCTCGAGCCGGCCGACCGCCGACACCGCGCGCGGACAGGTGAGGTAGTACAGCGTCGGGAACGGCGTGCCGTCGTCGAGCCGCGGGGCGGTCGCCACCACGTCGGGCAGCCCGCACGGGCACCGGTGGGCGACCGACTGCCTGCCGCGGGTCGGCCGGCCGAGCTGGCGGGCGACGACCTGCGCGTCCTCGGCGTCGATCGGAGCTGCCACGGATCAGCGGGCCTGGTCGGCCCGTTGCACGGAGTCCCACAGCTGCGAATACCACGGACCGTGCTGGCCCTGCCGCGTCGCGCGGGCGGCCCGGCCGGGTGCCGCCGGGCGTCCCTTGGTGACCACCACGAACGCGGTGTCGCCGGGCATGACGTACTGCAGCCGGCGCCGGGCCTCGGACCTGATGTAGGCCGGGTCGGTCAGGTCCTCCTTGCGCTTCTCCAACGCGCTCACCTGCGCCTGTCGGCGCGCGTTGTCCTGCTCCAGCGCGGTGATCCGGCCGCGCTCGGCGACGTACTGCCGGAGCGGGTAGGAGACGCTCAGTGCGAGGGCACAGACGACCGCGGCGAGCACGATCGCCCGGGTGGTCAGTCGCCGCCGCCGGATCGGCGACAGTTTCGCCGGCGCGCTGACCACGGGCTCCCCGGCGTTGCGGCGGCGCAACGGCTCCGGTCGACTCGCGGACCGGGCCTGGCGGCGGGTGCTGGGCCGGGTACTCGGGCGGGCATTCCCCCGGCCCGGCCGTCGCCAACGTTGCTGGCGGGTGCGACGAGGAAGCCGCATCGACTAGACCTCGCCCTCCTGGTGGAACCGCGGGAACGCCAGGACGCCGGCGTAGCGGGCCGCGTCGTCGAGTTCCTCTTCGATGCGCAGCAGCTGGTTGTACTTCGCGACCCGCTCCGAGCGGGCCGGGGCGCCGCTCTTGATCTGGCCGGCGTTCACCGCCACGACGAGGTCGGCGATCGTGGTGTCCTCGGTCTCGCCGGAACGGTGGCTCAGCATGCAGGTGAACCCGTTGCGGTGGGCGAGGTCGACGGCAGCGAAGGTCTCGGTGAGGGTGCCGATCTGGTTGACCTTCACCAGTAGCGAGTTTGCGGACCCTTCGGTGACGCCCCGCCGCAGCCGCTCGGGGTTGGTCACGAAGAGGTCGTCTCCGACGATCTGCACCCGCGCGCCCAGGACGGCGGTGAGATGCCCCCATCCCGCCCAGTCCTCCTCGGCGAGCGGGTCCTCGATCGAGACGATCGGGTAGGCCGTCACCAACTGCTCGTAGTAGGCCGTCATTTCGTCGGCGGTCTTGACGCCGCCCTCGAACCGGTAGCCGCCGTCGCCGTGGAACTCGGTGGCCGCGGCGTCGAGTGCGAGGGCGATGTCGTGGCCCGGGCTGTAGCCGGCGAGCTGGATCGCCTCGACGATGAGGTCGAGCGCCTCGACGTTTGCCTTGAGGTCGGGCGCGAAGCCCCCCTCGTCACCGAGTCCGGTGTTGAGGCCCTTCGACTTCAGCACGCCCTTCAGGGCGTGGTAGGTCTCGGCACCCCAGCGCAGCGCCTCCGCGAAGGTGGATGCGCCGACCGGCGCGATCATGAACTCCTGGATGTCGACATTGCTGTCGGCGTGCGCGCCGCCGTTGAGGATGTTCATCATCGGCACGGGCAGCAGGTGCGCGTTCGGCCCGCCGAGGTAGCGGAACAACGGCAGGTCCGCGGAGGTGGCCGCGGCCCGCGCGACCGCGAGACTCACCCCGAGGATGGCGTTGGCGCCGAGTCGCGACTTGTCCGGCGTGCCGTCGAGGTCGATCAGACGTCCGTCGACCAGGCGCTGCTCGCTGGCCTCGAATCCGGCCAGCTGCGGCCCGATTTCGTCCAGGACGACCGAGACGGCCCGGGTGACGCCCTTGCCGCCGTAGCGGCCGGAGTCGGCGTCGCGGACCTCGACGGCTTCGAACTGGCCGGTCGACGCGCCACTCGGCACGGCCGCCCGGGCGAAGGTGCCGTCGTCGAGCGCGACCTCCACCTCGACGGTGGGGTTACCGCGCGAATCGAGAATCTCCCGCGCGCCGACGGCCTCGATCGTCGCCACTCCGCGACTCCCTTCGCGATGATCGTGATCGGTGGCTGGTGCAGCCCCCGAATGTCGCGACCGAGCCTAGCTGCCACGCGGAGGTGCACCGGACTGCCCCGCCGGGGGGAACCGCGACCACCGGCGGCCGGGTTGTCGGCCGGATCGCACGGGCGGGTGGAATAGTGCCGCCCGTGAGAGGGCTCTGGCGGCTGCGGGCGGTGCGCCAGATCATGCTCGGGCTGGTTCCGCTGCTCGCGGTCGGGCTCGCCATCCTCGTCGCGCTGCTGGTGCGCGCCCACACGGTCAGCGACCGGCTCGCACCGGCGACGGCGCGGGCCTCCGGTGTGGTGGTCTCGGTCGGCTCGGGAAACCCCCGGCCGGCCACGGTGCGGTGGACCGACAGTCGCGGCACCCGGCAGGTCGGCCGGGTGACCTTCCCCGGCTCGGTGTCGGTGCCCCGCGGGACCCGGGTGTCGCTGCACTACGTGCCCGACGATCCGCGCCGGGTATACGCCGACGGTGACACGAACTACACCCTGCTCGGCGTACTGCTCGGCGAGTCGGTGCTGGTGGTCGTGGTGCTGGCCGTCGCTCTTGCCGTCACTGCGGTCCGCGTCACTCGACGGGTGCTGTTGGCCCGTCAGCCGGTCACCACGCTTCCGGTCTCCCGGGTGCACACGAAGGTCGGCCTGATCCAACGCAGCTGGCTGGTGATCGACCGGAACCGTCGTGAGTCGTGGGTGCCGGTGTTCTGGGAGCCCGTCCTCGGCGACCTGATGACCGGCACGCCCGCTGCGATCCACGGCAACCCGGAGCGCGGCGGTGTCGTCGTCGACATCGGCGGAACTGTGATCTGGCCGTCCGGTTGGCGCCGGGCCACCCCGCCCCGCGGCGAGCACCGCAGCAACGCGGGCCGCTGGTCGCAGGGGGCCGAACGCCGGCGTGCCGGCGATCCGGAGTGGACGGGCACGGCACCGGTGTCGATGGCCCGGCAGGCGCGCGGCGACGTCGCGCTGCTCCTCGCCGCGCCCATCATGGGTTTGCTGTGGTCTTACATCGACGGGCTCGGGTCGGTGGGCTTCGGGTTGTCGACGGCGTTGTTCGCCGCGCTGCTCTTCTGGGTGCCGACCGTCTACGGCTCCGACCCGTCCTGACCGGCCGGCCAGTAGCGCAGCCAGCCCTCAGAGTCCAATGTGGACGGATCCTGGCCGTCGGCGCGGGCGACGCGCTCGGCGGACCTCAGGTCGTCGCGGAACCGCAGCGCATCACGGCGCAGCACCGCCTCCGCAACCTCTCCCGACCCCCGTGCCGCTGCGAGCTCCGTCCACAGCGACTCCGGTACGCCGGCCCGGCCCGCCCGGCGTTGCAGCGCCGCGGCGAGCAGCAGCGCCGGCAGGGTCAGCGGTACGCCGTCGACGGCTGATTCGCGCCGCTTCTCCGTGCGTTTGATGCGGTCCCAGTTGGCCGACGTCTCCGCGGCGCCGGACACCTCGACGTCGGCGAAGACGTGCGGGTGGCGTCGTACCAGCTTCTCGACCAGGTCGCCGGCGACGTCGTCGACCGACCACGGCTCGGCGCCCTCCTCGGCCAGCCGGGCGTGGAACACGACCTGCAGGAGGACGTCGCCGAGTTCCTCCCGCAGCGCGTCGGCGTCCTCGTCCTCGAGTGCCTGCAGCGTCTCGTAGGTCTCCTCGACCAGGTACGGCGCCAGGCTGGCATGGGTCTGCTCGGCGTCCCACGGGCAGCCGCCCGGTGACCGCAGCCGGTCCATCACGGCCACGACGTCGAGCAGCCGGGCGCCCGGCGGATCCCACGAGCCGTAGACGACCTCCAGCTCCGCCGAACCCTCGCGGGCGACCAGATCCCCGACGGCGCGGGCGAAATCGGCGTCGCCGTCAGGACCGGCGAGCCACACGGCGATCCCGCCGTCGCGGGCGTGGTCGCGGAATGCACCGGCGCGGGAGCGTTCGTCCGCGGCGTCGAGCGGGCGCACGACGATGCCGGCGGCCGCGACCGCACGCGCCTGGTCGGCGGCTATGTCTGCGGTGTAGACGGGCCCGGAGCGCAGCGCCTCCCAGGCGGGCCAGGACAGGACACCGGCCGGTACTCGGGGCGAGGTCGCGACGAGCAGCAGCCGATCGGTCACCGACCGGCCGCCGCCTTGGTCGACGGCGCGGTCACGGCCGGGTTGACCGTGTCGCCGATCGTGCCGCGCTCGACGTTCCACATCCCGAAGCGCGGGTTGACGGTGATCTTCTCGTCGGCGTGCGTCGCGACCCGCGTCCGACCGGCGTTGTAAGCGCTGATGATGGTCTGCGCCCGCTGACTCGCCGGCAGCGACGCCAGCTTCGGCGTCGTGACGGTGAAGATGTGCACCACCGCGACGTGGCCGGCGGCGTTGGGCACCGGCAAGGCGAAGGTGGTGCCGGCCTTGATGCCCTTCGAGTGGGCGGCCCCGAACGCCTGCTGGAACTGCGCCTGGGTCACCGCGACCGGTGCGCCCAGGGTGTTGGTCGCCGGGTGCGCCTTGGCCAGCGCGGCGTAGGACGCCGGGTTGGCCAGCAGCTGCTTCGCCACCGACGCCGCGACCGCCGCGCTCGGCAGTTCGATGATGCCGACGCGGTACTGCGAAGGCAGCGGGGCCGCGCCCTGCTGGATCGCGAGCTCCGCGGTCAGTGCGACATCGCGGAAGAAGACGCCCTCGCCGTTGTGCGCGACGCCGAGCCCGGCGAGCTGCTTGTCGAGGGTCTGGCCGTTCTGCGAGCCGGCCTGCACGCCCTGCACCAGGTCGCTGACCTCGGCTCCGCTCACCGCCAGATGCGAACGCGCCGCGGCCTTCTGCACGAGCAGGTGGTAGATCGCGTTGTCGAGTACCTGCCGGCGGTAGGCCGCCTCCTTGCCCGACCACACCTGCCGGACCACCGGGTTGGCCAGGCCCTGGTTGACCATCGCGTCGAGCTGGCTGGTGGTGATCGTCTGCCCGCCGACGTAGGCGGCGGTCGAGGACCGGGTCTGGCATCCGGCGAGGGCACCGACCGCGCCCAGAGCGGCGAGGGCGAGGGCGAGGGCACGGATTCCGGAACGTCTCACAAGTCGCGATGTTCTCACGGTGCGGTGGTCTCCACAGGGGCCGGGGTGTCGAGCACGCTGTCGATGACGGCGCGGCACCAGTCCAGCAGCGCGATGTCGCGGACCGGCTCCTGACCGGGGCGCGGCGGCGTACTCAGGGTGCCGTCGGAGGCGCGCGACGGTCGCGGTACGGAGATCGTCGACACGGCGGTCTTGTAGATGCTGCCGGGATGCAGCCGGCGCAGCTTCAGCTCCTGCGACTCACGCAAGGCGATCGGGGAGAACCGCACCGTGCGGCCCTGCAGCGAGACCTCGGTGATCCCGACCGTCCGCGCATGCGCCCGGAACCGAGCCACGGCGAGCAGGTTGCCGACCGGGAGCGGTGGCTCGCCGTAGCGGTCGGTGAGCTCATCGGCGACGGCGGCCACGTCGGCCTCGGTGGTCGCCGACGCGAGCTTGCGGTAGGCCTCCATGCGCAGCCGCTCGCCGGGGATGTAGTCGTGCGGCAGGTGCGCGTCGATCGGCAGGTCGATCTTGACCTCGGCCGGCTCGACGTCGGGCCCGTCCGCGTCGGGGTCGCCCGTGGAGCGGCGGAAGTCGGCCACGGCCTCCCCCACCATCCGTACGTAGAGGTCGAAGCCGACGCCCGCGATGTGCCCGGACTGCTCGCCGCCGAGCAGGTTGCCGGCGCCGCGGATCTCCAGGTCCTTCATCGCCACGGCCATGCCGGCGCCCAGGTCGGTGTTCTGCGCGATCGTCGTGAGCCGGTCGTAGGAGGTGTCGGTCAGGGGCCGCTCGGGCGGGTAGAGGAAGTAGGCGTAGGCGCGTTCCCGGCCGCGCCCGGTCCGCCCCCGGAGCTGGTGCAGCTGGGACAGACCGAGCAGGTCGGACCGGTCGACCACGAGCGTGTTCGCGTTGGCGATGTCCAGGCCCGACTCGATGATGGTGGTGCAGACCAGGACGTCGAACTCCCGTTCCCAGAACGCGATCATGACCCGCTCGAGGGAGTCCTCGGACATCTGGCCGTGTGCGACCGCCACCCGCGCCTCGGGCACGAGCTCCCGCAGCCGGCGAGCGGCCTGGTCGATCGAGTCGACCCGGTTGTGGACGAAGAACACCTGCCCGTCACGGAGCAGTTCCCGTCGGATCGCCGCGCCCACCTGCTTCTCATCGTGCGCGCCGACGAACGTCAGCACCGGGTGGCGCTCCTCCGGCGGGGTCAGGATCGTCGACATCTCCCGGATTCCGGTCAGCGACATCTCGAGGGTGCGCGGGATCGGCGTAGCACTCATCGACAGGACGTCGACCGCGGTGCGCAACGTCTTGAGGTATTCCTTGTGCTCCACCCCGAACCGCTGCTCCTCGTCGACCACGACGAGGCCGAGGTTCTTGAAGCGGGTCGAGCTCTGCAGCAGCCGGTGGGTGCCGATGACGACGTCGACGCTCCCGTCGGCGACCCCCGCGACGACGGCCTCCTGCTCCTTCGGGGTGTTGAAGCGACTCGCCACGCCGACCTTGACCGGGAACTGGGCGAACCGTTCGGAGAAGGTCGAGAAGTGCTGCTGTGCGAGCAACGTCGTCGGCACCAGGATCGCGACCTGCTTGCCGTCCTGCACCGCCTTGAACGCGGCCCGTACGGCGATCTCGGTCTTGCCGTAGCCGACGTCGCCGCAGATCACCCGGTCCATCGGCACCGGGCGCTCCATGTCGGCCTTCACCTCGTTGATGGCCGCGAGCTGGTCCGGCGTCTCGACGTAGGGGAACGCGTCCTCCAGCTCCCGCTGCCACGGCGTGTCGGGGCCGAACGCGAATCCGGGTACGGCGGTGCGGGCCGAGTAGAGCCGGATCAGCTCGGCGGCGATCTGCCGGACGGCCTTGCGCGCCCGGCCCTTGGTCTTGGCCCAGTCCGAGCCGCCGAGCCGGTTGAGGGTCGGCTGCTCGCCGCCGATGTAGCGGGTGACGAGGTCGAGCGCGTCGGTGGGCACGAACAGCCGGTCCGGCGGTTGACCCTTCCGGGCCGGCGCGTATTCGAGGATCAGGTATTCGCGCTCGCCGCCCCCGACCGTCCGCCGCACCATCTCGACGTAGCGCGCGACACCGTGGTGCTCGTGCACGACCAGGTCGCCGGGCGCCAGCTGCAGGAGGTCGATCGCGTTACGCCGCCTCGACGGCATCCGCAGCATGTCCTTCGTGGACTGCCCGCGCTGGCCGGTGATGTCGGCCTCGGTCAGTACGGCGATCCGGAGTTCGTCGCTGACGAAACCGTGTTCCAGCTGTCCGGTGACGACACTGACGAGGCGTTCGGCCGGCTGCTCGGCGAGGTCGGCCAACAGCCGGGCCGGTACGTCGGCGTCGGTGAGCACCTCGACGGCCCGCTGTGCGGGGCCGTGTCCGGCGAAGACCAGGGCGACCCGCCACCCGTCGGCGATCCAGTCGGCGAGGTCCTGCACCGCCCGCGCGGTCTCGCCGCGGTAGGAGTCGGCCTGCCGGGCGGGAACGAGCGCGGTGTCCTCGTCCAGCTCGGCGTCCGCGCTGAAAGGCGTGACCGTCCACCACGGGATGTCCAGCTGGGCCGCGGTCTCCCGCAGGTCCGCGATGCCGTGATAGGCCGCGGCACCGAGATCGAGCGGCGCGGCGCCACCGCTGGCGGCGACCGCCCAGGAGGCGGCGAGGAACTCCTGGCTGGTACGCACCAGGTCGACCGCGCGAGCGCGTACCCGCTCCGGATCGGAGACCACGACGTGGCTGCCGGCGGGCAGGTCGTGCAGGACGGGTCGAAGGTCGTCGACCAGCACCGGGGCGAGGGACTCCATCCCTTCGACGGGTTGTCCGTCGGCGAGCCGGTCGAACATCTCGGCGAGCTCGGGCCGGCCCGCGGCGGCCTGCGCCGCCGCCTGCTCCTTGGCACGTTCCCGGACTGCTGGGGTGAGCAGCATCTCCCGGCACGGTGGCGCCCACAGCCCGTGCGCCTGGGTGCTCGGGGCGCCCTCCGCCGGATCGATCGTGCGCTGGTCTGCGACGGCGAACGGACGGATCTCCTCGACCGTGTCGCCGAAGAACTCCACCCGGACCGGGTGCTCCTCGGTGGGCGGGAAGACGTCGACGATGCCGCCGCGGACCGCCAGCTCGCCGCGCTTCTCGACCAGATCGACGCGGGCGTAGCCGATGTCGACCAGCGCCTCGACCATCCGGTCGAGGTCGACCTCGTCGCCGGTGTGGACGGCGACCGGCTCGAGGTCGCCGAGGCCGGCGACGACCGGCTGCAGCAGACTGCGGACCGGCGCGACGACCACCCGCAGCGGGCCGGTCGCCGGGTCGTCGGTCGAGGGGTGGGCCAGCCGGCGGAGGACGGCCAGCCGCTGACCGACGGTGTCCGACCGCGGGGACAGCCGCTCGTGCGGCAGGGTCTCCCAGGACGGCAGCAGCGCGACCTCGTCCGGGCTGAGCAGGTCACCGAGCGCGGCGAGCAGATCCTCGCCCTCGCGGGTCGTGGCGGTGACGGCGAACACCGGCCGGCCGGCGCCGCCGCGGGCGGGGTCGGCGGCCATCGCGGCGACCGCGAACGCCCGCATGGCGGGCGGGGCCGTGAGGTCGAAACTCGGCGCGCCGGCGCGGGCGACCGCGTCGGCGAGGGCGGTATCTGAGAGGGCGGTGTCGAGCAGACCGGCGAGGGTCATCAGGTCCTTCGGGGCAGGCCATTGGGGCGGCTGGCAGCACAAACGCCCCCGGACGAGTTGCCGACCAGGGGTTAGCTATCACGGTACGCCCGACCCGCCGCCGCTCGCATCGCCCTTCAGCACCCGACATTCGTGCGCAAACGTGCGGCAGGACCCACCCCCCGCCGCATCGAATGAGGGCGACATCGTGCGCCGTACTCGCACAAAGAGGCCGTAGCTGCGAGTAGCACGCACGATGTCGACCGGAGGCCCCGAACATCGGACGCTCTACTCGCAAAAATCGCGCCAAGATGCGAGTACAGCGTCCTAGGTCACCTACCGATCTCCCGAGGCCCTAGCGCGCCGGCCGTCGACATCGTGCGCCGTACTCACACAAAGAGGCCGTAGCCGCGAGTAGCACGCACGATGTCGCCCCACCCCCGACCACCCCAGAGCCCCGGCCGGGCCACGCGGGCGAGCCGATAGTCTGGATCCGGGCAGAGCACCCGCGTACGCCCAGCCACCGAAGCGTCCCGCGCCGAAGTCCGATAGGGGCCCGCGAATGTCTGCCGAGCCGACTCCGGACGCGCCGGACGCCGTGGTCGATTCCGAACGCGCCGACGCAGCCCTGCGTGCGGACATCCGCCGGCTGGGCAACGCCCTCGGGGAGTCGCTGGTCCGGCAGGAGGGCGAGGATCTGCTCGCCCTCGTCGAGCGGGTGCGCGCGCTGACGCGGGAGGACGGCGCCGCCGCGGCCGATCTGCTCGACGGCATCGACGTGGGCCAGGCGACGCTGCTGGTCCGGGCCTTCTCGGCCTACTTCCATCTGGCCAACGTCGCGGAGCAGACGCACCGCGGCATGGAGCTGCGCCGGGCGCGGGCCCGGCAGGGCGGCTGGCTGGAACACGCGATCGGCCGGGTGCTGGAGAGCGGGGCGTCACCGGAGGAGGTCGCGGACCTCGTCGGCCGGCTGGCCGTGCGGCCGGTGTTCACCGCACACCCCACCGAGGCGTCCCGCCGGTCCATCCTCACCAAGCTTCGTGCGGTCTCCGACCTGCTGGCCGCCGATCGCCACGACCCGGCGGGCCGGCGGCGGGCCGACCGGGATCTCGCCGCGTTGGTCGACCTGCTCTGGCAGACCGACGACCTGCGCCTGCACCGCCCCGAACCGATGGACGAGGCACGCAACGTCGCCTACTACCTCGACGAGCTCTTCACCGACACCGTGCCCGACGTCCTCGACGAGCTGGCGGAGGAGCTGGACCGGCTCTCGGTGCGCCTGCCGGACGACGCGCGGACGTTGTCCTTCGGTACCTGGATCGGCGGTGACCGGGACGGCAACCCCAACGTCTCCCCGGAGGTCACCGACCAGGTCCTGCTGCTGCAGCACGAGCACGCGATCCGCGGCCTGCTCGCGGCGTGCGAGCGGCTGATCGACGCGCTGTCGTCGTCCAGCAGGATCGCCGGCACCTCGACGGCCCTCGTCGCCAGCCTCGAGACCGACCTCGCGCTGCTCCCCGAGGTCGAGACGCGTTATCTGCAGATGAACGCCGAGGAGCCCTACCGGCTGAAGTTGTCGTGCATCCGCGCGAAGCTGATCAACACCCGGAGTCGGCTGGCCGCCGGGTCGGCGCACGAACCGGGCCGCGACTACCTCGGCAGCGGCGAGCTGCTCGCCGACCTCGAGACGATGCGCGACTCGCTGCACGGGCACAAGGGCCGGCTGGTCGCCGACGCCAGCCTCACCCGCATCATCCGGTCGGTGGCGACGTTCGGCCTGCACCTCGCGACGATGGACGTCCGCGAACACGCCGACGCCCACCACGTGGTCCTCGCGCAGCTCTTCGACCGGCTCGGTGAGCTGGACCGGCCGTACGCCGACCTCGACCGGGCCGAGCGCACGGCGTTGCTGTGCCGCGAGCTCGACGGCCGCCGGCCGCTGGCGTCGAGCGACCTGCAGCTCGACGACGCGGGCGCGCGCACCTACGCCGTCTTCGGCGTCATCCGCGAAGCGCTCGACCGGTTCGGTCCCGGCGTGATCGAGAGCTACATCGTCTCGATGACCCGCGGTGTCGACGACGTCATCGCTCCGGTGCTCCTCGCCCGCGAGGCCGGCCTGATCGGGGTGCACAGCGGGCGGGCCCGGATCGGTTTCGTGCCGCTGCTCGAGACGGCCGAGGAGCTACGGGCAGCGGGCGAGATCCTCGACGCGATGCTGCAGGTGCCGGCGTACCGGCAGATCGTGACCCTGCGCGACGACGTGCAGGAGATCATGCTGGGTTACTCCGACTCCAATAAGGACGCCGGGATCACCACCTCGCTGTGGGAGATCCACAAGGCACAACGCGCGCTGCGTGACGTCGCGGCCCGCCACGGGGTGCGGCTGCGGCTCTTCCACGGCCGCGGCGGCACCGTCGGTCGCGGCGGCGGCCCGACCCACGACGCGATCCTCGCCCAGCCCTACGGCACGCTCGATGGCGAGATCAAGGTGACCGAGCAGGGCGAGGTGATCTCCGACAAGTACGCGCTTCCCTCGCTGGCCAAGGAAAACCTCGAGCTGATGGTCGCGGCGGTGCTCGAGGGATCACTGCTGCACCGGGTCTCCCGGCAGAGCCCGGACCAGATGGCGCGCTGGGACGAGGTCATGGAGACGATCTCCCGCAACGCGCACGCGTGCTACAAGGAGCTCACCGCCGAGCCGGCGCTGCCGGCGTACTTCACGGCGTGTACGCCGGTCGAGCAGCTCGGCGAGCTGAACATCGGGTCCCGGCCGTCCAAGCGGCCCGACTCCGGAGCAGGCCTCGAGGGTCTGCGGGCGATCCCCTGGGTCTTCGGGTGGACGCAGACCCGCCAGATCGTGCCCGGCTGGTACGGCGTCGGATCCGGCCTTGCCGCCGCCCGCGCGGCCGGCCTCGGCGACATGTTCGCCGAGATGTACGCCGAGTGGAACTTCTTCCGGACCTTCATCTCCAACGTCGAGATGACGCTGGCCAAGACCGACCTGGGGATCGCCGAGCGCTACGTCGACACCCTCGTCGACGCCGAGCACCGGCACATCTTCGACATGGTCCGGGCCGAGCACGACCGCACCGTCGACGAGGTGCTGCGGGTCACCGGCGAGCGGGCCCTGCTCGACGCGCAGCCGGTGCTGCGCCGGACGCTCGCCGTCCGCGACACCTATCTCGAACCGCTCAACCACCTGCAGGTGGCCCTGCTTGCCCGCCACCGCACCGGCGACGACGACGTCCGGCTGCGCCGCGCCCTGCTGCTCTCGATCAACGGCATCGCCGCCGGCCTGCGCAACACCGGCTGACCTGCGTACCGACGCGTTCGCGCTTGCCGTCAACGGATCACATGACACAATTTGCTCTGTACCCAAACCATAGTGAATCGATGGAGATACATGTATAAGGTCTCCCGACCCACGGCGGAGCGCCGGTGAGCGCGCCGGACGCGCCGCTCCCCGAGGAGCTTCAGACGTTGCCGTCGGTGGTCCCGAGCACGCGGGAACTCGGTGACCTGGAGCTCCTCCTGGCCGGTGCCTACAGCCCGCTCACCGGTTTCCTCGGCCAGTCTGACGTCGAGGCCGTCCGCACGTCCGGCCGACTCGCCGACGGCACTCCGTGGCCGGCGCCGATCACCATCGGCGTCGCCGATGACGTACGCGAGGGCGGTTCGCTTGTCCTGACCGACCCGGAAGGCGCTCCGCTCGCCGTTCTGGACGTCGAGGAGACCTGGCCGGATACCGATGGCCACCGGCGGGCAGCCGGCAAGCTCCGGGCACTGCGGGCCGCCGAGCACGGCACGTTCGCCGGGCTGCGCCGGTCGCCGGGCGAGGTGCGCGCCGAGCTGGGTAACAGTCCGGTGCTCGCCCGGGTCACCGCGGAGCCGCTGCTGACCGGCGAGCTCACCCGACTGGCCGCCCGCGCCGGCGACCTGCAGGCGCAGGTGCTCATCCTGCTCGCGGTCGGCGACACCACTGCGACGCAGCCGCCGGAGACGCTGATCCGCGCCGTGCTCGCAGCCCGCCCGCACCTCCCCGAGGGCACCATCATCGTCCCCGTACCGCTGTCCACCGTCGACGATCCCGACCGCGATCTGTCGCTGCGGGCGCACATCGCCGCGGCCTACGGCGCGACGCACCTGCATACCGACCGGGACGCGCCCACCGCACCGCTACCGCTGCTCGTCGATCCGGACACCACCGACGCACACGGGACGCTCGCCGCCGCGCTCGACGAGGGTGCGGAGCTCCCGGCGTCGCTCGTCCCCGACGAGGTGGCCACCGAGCTGCGGGCAGCCAGGCCGCCGCGCAACCGCCGCGGTGTTGTCGTGTTCTTCACCGGGCTGTCCGGATCGGGCAAGTCGACGATCGCGCGCGGCCTGCACGACGCTTTGCTCGAACGCGGCGGCCGCACCGTGACCCTCCTCGACGGCGACGTCGTACGCCGGCTGCTCTCGGCCGGCCTCACCTTCTCCCGGGCCGACCGCGACCTCAACATCTGGCGGATCGGCTACGTCGCCGCCGAGGTCGCCCGGCACGGTGGGATCGCGCTGTGCGCACCGATCGCGCCGTACGCCGCGACGCGGGCGGAGGTCCGTGCCCGGGTGACCGAGGTCGGGGATTTCGTGCTCGTGCACGTCGCGACTCCGCTCGAGGTCTGTGAGGCGCGCGACCGCAAGGGCCTCTACGCGAAGGCGCGGGCCGGACTGCTGCCGGAGTTCACCGGCATCTCCGACCCGTACGAGGCGCCGGAGGACGCCGACCTCGTCCTCGACACCTCGCAGACCTCCGCACACGACGCGGTCGGCGCGGTGCTGGGGATGCTCACTGACCGCGGCTACCTGACCGGGAGGTACCGATGAACTGGTGGCTCACCTTCGCGGGACTCATCGTCGGCGTCGTCGTCGGGATGACCGGAATGGGCGGCGGGGCGCTGATGACCCCGATCCTCGTCATCTTCTTCGGCATCCAGCCGCTGGCCGCGGTGTCGAGCGACCTGGTGGCCGCCGCGATCATGAAGCCGGTCGGCAGCGTGGTCCACCTGCGGCGGGGCACGGTGAACTTGGCGCTGGTGAAGTGGCTGTGCATCGGGTCGGTGCCGTGTGCGTTCGCCGGGGTCTTCGTGGCCAAGGCGATCGGCCCGGGAGCGAGGGTCAACGACGTGATCCAGTTCGTGCTGGGGATCGCGCTGCTGGTCGCCTCGGCATCACTGATCGTCAAGGCCTACCTGTCGATGCTCGAGCGCGCCCGACGGCGGGCCGATGGCGTGAGCGACGACACCGACTACACCGCCGCGCCGGTGGTCGACGTCCACATCCTGCGCACGGTGGCGATCGGGGCAATCGGAGGCCTGCTCGTCGGAATGACGTCGGTCGGCTCCGGGTCGCTGATCATCATCGCGCTCATTGCGGTCTACCCGCGGCTGCAGCCCTCATCTCTCGTCGGCACCGACCTCGTCCAGGCGGTGCCGCTGGTGGCCTCGGCAGCCCTCGCCCACGTGCTGTTCGGCGACTTCCACCTGGGCATCACCGTCTCGCTCCTGATCGGCTGCCTGCCGGGCGTCTACCTGGGCGCCACGCTGTCCTCGCGCGTGCCAGGCGGCATCATCCGCCGGGCGTTGGCCTTCGTGCTGCTCGCGTCGGGCCTCAAGCTGCTCGACTTCAGCAACTTCACCACCGTCGTGATCCTGGTGGTGGTCGTCGTCGTCGGACCGCCGGTGTGGATGTGGTTGCGCCACCGGCACGGTTTCCCACCGCTGGCGTCCCAGGAGCAGGCCGGGGACGACCGGCCGGACACTGTCGAACTGCCGGCGGGAAGCGATCCCGGAGATCGCCGACCCGAGTCCTAACCCGTGGCACGCAACCGGGCCCCGGTCGGATGACCGGGGCCCGGGGTGGTCTCCCGCCGATCCGGGCGACCTTGCGTATTCAGGCGTGGTGCTAGAGCGGCATCATTCTCAGGGCAGGATCACCTTGAGGAGGGACGGCAGATCCACGAGCTGGCGGAATACCGACAACGCCATCGTGGTGCTGTTCACTCGGGTGTCGCCGCGCGGAGCATGCGGCGAGTCGAAGTACACCACTGCCTTGATCCTCGGGAAATTCGCCAGCTCGGACATCGCCGACTTGAAGAATGCCGGCTTGTCGTTCGGGGTCTCGCTGTGCTCGAACGCACCCCACTCGGCGATCATGATCGGCTTCGACGGGTGCTTCGTGGTCGCCCACGTGTAGAAGCCCGGCCAGGGCGAGTTCGCCCCGTACCTACGGTTGACCATGTTGGCGAAATCTCCACACTTACCCGCGCGCACGCACGCATACGGGTCCTCGGCGATCCAGTCGACGACGTCGTCACCGGGGTAGAGGGCGTTGAACCAGGGCTTGGAACTCCAGTCCGGGTCGCCCATGTAGTCCACCACGGTGACCGCGTTGTGGACGCCGTCATTGCGCAGCCGCTGCACGACGTGCCGGAACATCAACCGGTAGTCCGCCGCGGTGTTTCCCGAGCCGGCCGTCGCATTGACGTCGTTCTCCGGCTCGTGGTGGATGGTGAGGTAGAACTTTTCGGTGAAGTTCGACTTCAGGTAGGCGGCTTCCTTGTCGATCACCGAATCCGACGCACCGTTGGCGACCTGCGCCCAGGTGTGGCCGTTCTCGGGCTTCCAGTTCTCCAGCAGGAGACGGTGCTTGCCCGTCTGGTTGGCGATGCCGATCTCCGCCTTCGTCGGGAAGAGCTGCGGCGCGACGTGATAGGCGTGATAGATGTCCATGTGCTGGCCGACGGTCTGCTCGTACGTGGCGAGCGCTTGGGCACCCGGGTTGACGAACTGACCGGGTGCGACGCCCTGCAGGACTCCGCACGCCGGGACGAGAGCGGCGGACAGAGAGCAGGAGCCGTTACTTGCGGCTGACTTGGTTGTGGCCGCCGACGTCGTCGCCGACTTGGTGGTGGCCGTCGATCCGGTCGCACCCCACGCAATGGTCGCGATCGCCACCAGAGCGGACGTTGCGACAGCGGCAACGGTGGTGACCCGGAATGCGGATCGCGCCCGTCGCGGCGTGCGGCTCGGAGTTGCTTGTCGATGTCGTGCTGGTTCTCGCTGCCGTGATGGACTCACTCAGACACTCCAGTCTCGGTCAATGTGTCATGGGCGGGCCCCCCTCTTGTAATCAGCCATTCCGTACTAGCCGATTCCCAAGTACACGACGGTGATCGGCCGGCCGTGCACTGGTGCGACACCATAGCCGAGAGACGCGTGTGACGACATTCGAGAGTTGCGCCGGAAAATCGGCCTCCGGAGACCGCCGAAATAATCGGACAGCGGGTGCGTTAACCCGTCTCCGAGCACAACCCGGATGACCGGTAAGAGAAGTCACAGGCGACGGCCGGAGAGGCGGTGCCGGTGTGCGCGCCCGGCCCCCACCCAGCTCGTACGTTTGTCGCCGGGCGCAGTGTGGCCAAGGGCAGCCAATAGGTAATTGACTGATCACCCACGGGTGGTCCCCAGCCGGAGCCGAGAGGGGTAGGTTGTCCGGAACCTGGCGCCGCTCCCAGCTAAGCTGGTTACGCTCGGTCTTGGTCAGTATGAACGTGCCGCCCCGCCGCGCCTCGGGGAAAGCGCCGGCGAGGGCAGTGGGGGAAGGGTCTTACGCAGTTATGGCTAATGGTACAGATCGGGCCAAATCGTACGAGCTGGTGGACTACTGGGTCGTCCTCCGCCGACGGTGGGTCTGGGTCGTCGCCGGGCTCATCATCGGCGTGCTGCTGGCCGGCACGTATCTGCACGTGGCCTCGAAGTCCTACACCTCCACCGCCGGTGTGCTGGTCACCCCGACCGGCGTCGACAATTCCTCCTCGGCCTCGGTGGCCGGCGGCCGGACGAAGACCGACGTCAACCTCGACACCGAGGCCCAGCTGGTGCAGTCCAGCGTCGTGGCCAGTGGCGCGCGGACCATCCTGCACACGACGACGCCCGCCGACCAGCTCGCCGGAAACGTCGCGGTGACCGTCCCGCCCAACTCCTCGATCCTGTCGATCGCCTACAAGTCCGCCAACCCCAAAGAGGCACAGAGCGGGGCGCTTGCCTTCGCCCAGGCCTACCTCGCGAATCGGACCAGCACCGCGAAGGCGTCGGTCGCGTCCCAGGTGACGTCGTTGAAGGGCCAGATCAAGGGACTGAACGCCCAGCTGCAACAGGTCACCGGACGGATCGCGACCCAACCGACGAACTCCCCGGACCGGGCCCTCGCCCAGGCCCAGCAGAACACCATCTCGACCCAGATCTCGGATCTGTCGACCAACCTCACCGCCCTGACCACGACTCCGGTCACACCGGGGAGCATCATCAGTCAGCCGAAGCTGCCCGGCTCGCCGACCAGCCCGAAGGCCTCCTACTCCATTGCCGGTGGACTGCTCGCCGGCCTGCTCCTCGGGTTGATCATGGCGGTCATCCGGGAGAAGTCCGACCACCGGGTCTCCGGCGCCACCGACCTCGAACGGCGGCTC
>DASXJE010000239.1 GCA_036497565.1 Mycobacteriales bacterium | reverse complement strand
GACGAGGTGCTCGCGCTCGGCGACGAGCGTCCGGAACTCCGGGAGCCGCTCGCCGGTGCCCCGGAGTACCTCGCGGCGGAGGCCTACTACGCCGCGCTCGCCGAGGGCGCCCTGCACCTCGACGACGTCCTCACCCGTCGTACCCGAATCTCGATCGAGACCCCGGACCGGGGTGTCGCGGCCGCCGAGGCGGTCGCCCGGCTGGTCGCGCCGGTACTCGGCTGGGACGACTCCGCCGTCGCCCGCGAGGTGGAGCACTACCAGGCCCGGGTCGCCGCCGAGCGGGAGTCCCAGCTGCAACCAGACGACCGGACCGCGGACGCGGCCCGGCTCGGCGCCCCCGACGTCCGCGGCGCCGACCGGCGGATCGCCTGATCCCGGGACCGGCGATGTCCTCGGCGTCCTCGTGACGATCCTCGTCGATCCGGCGGTGTGGCCGCACCGCGGCGACCGGTGGGCGCACCTGGTCAGCGACACCGGCTACGACGAACTGCACGAGTTCGCGGCCACGCTCGGCATCCCGCGCCGGGCCTTCCAGGGCGACCATTACGACGTGCCGGCCGGCGTGCGGGAGCGCGCGATCGGTCTCGGCGCACGACCGGTCACCTGCGCGGAGCTGCTCCGCCGGCTGCGGGCCGCGGGGCTGCGGAAACGGTCCCGGAGCGCGGACCGGTCCTAGGACCGGGTGCCCGTCACCCAAGCGGGCGCCACGCGGTGCGGGTGTGCGTCTGACGGAACCCGACCCGCATCAGGTTGGCCTGGCTCGCCGATCCGTGTGCCACGGTCACGACGGCGAGGTCGGTGCTCGCCAGGGCGTCGGACAGGCGCCGCAGGATCAGCGCGCTCTGGCAGCCGCGGCGCCGGTAGGACGGCAGGGTCGCGGCACCGCTGAGCAGAGCGCCGGACGGTTGCAGGTACAGGCCGGCCGCGGCAGCCGGGCGACCGTCGACGCGCGCGAGGTAGCGGCGTACGACCGCCGGATCGTGCTCGGCGCGCAGCATGACCAGGTGTCCGGCGGACGGCCCGGGGAGTTCGTAGCCGCCGATGAGGGTGTCGAGGTAGTCCGGGCCGTCATCGGCCGGGTCGAGCTCCTCGACGGTGACCCGGTCGCCGGGCGGCGGTGCGACGAGCCGGTCGGTGAGGTCGCGGTGCAGGGTCGCGTTGACGGTGCCCGCCTGCAGTCCGCGCCGGGTCAGCTCCGTGCCGAGCCGGTCGCCGGCATCGCCGGCCCAGACCTCCAGGGTGGGCACGATGCCGGCGTCGGTGAAGAACGCGGTGATCGCGTCGAGGTGCGCCAGGTCGTCCTCGTTGACGCCGCGGGCCTTGTTGTACGGCGTCAGGTCGCGCAACGCCGGAATGCGCTGCGCGACGGTCCGACCCCAACTGCCGACCGCGGCGTGCAGGAGTGTGCTCGGGCCCGGTGCGGCGCTGTCCCGGCGGATCTTCGCGGTGATCAAGTCTTCGGCGCGGCGCGCGGTGGCAGTCAGCACCGTTACGCCTGGTCGGGTTCGGGAGCCG
>DASXJE010000238.1 GCA_036497565.1 Mycobacteriales bacterium | reverse complement strand
AAGTGCTCGACGTTGCGTCGCGACCATGCCTCGTCGAGCAGGTCGGCCGGGCGGCCCATGTCGCGGAACATCAACGCCCGCAGGCGGGTCAGCTCCTCGGCATCGTCGGGAACCGCCCGGCGAACCTGGTCGTGCGTGCTGCGCTCAGTCACTCATGCATCGTGGCATCAGGTGCTGACGGGCCGGCGAGCCAGGCGAAGCGGCCGAGCGCCGGGCGAATCCGGGTGTCGAGGCTCCAGGTGGCGCCGGCCGCGGCGAGGAAAAGGCCGAGCGAGGCGATGATGTAGCCGACCGACGGCCCGAGGTCGGTGATGCCGCTCTTCGTCCACGGCAGGTGGAAGCCTTCGGCCGCCGACCAGATGCCGAGCGAGAAGACCGCACTGCCGATGAAGACGAGCTGGGAGAACGCTCCGAAGATCAGCCCGAGCGCGATCACGGTTTCGATGATCGCGGTGCCGACGGCGAACGCGGCGGGATTGGCGCTCGCGGCGGCATGCCACAGCTGGATCCATTGATGGATCACGGGCGTGTGGATGTCGGCGGCGCTGCCCAGCTCGTGGTCGAGGGTCTGCCCGTGCACGAAGCCCGGCAGCCACTTGAAGGATGCGTCGACGGCCCAGATGAGGCCGAAGGCGATACGCAGTGCCGCGGCGGCGTGCAGTTGGCGCAGGCCGGGGATGACGGGCGTTCGCGTCGGTGCGAGCGATGGGGCGGTGGGGGACACGGCGGTGATCACTCCGAAGGGCGAGAGGATAGGTCGCAGTTAGGTTAGGCAACCCTAACCACGAGTCAACATGACCTATCTCTCGCCCTACGGGTGAACCGGCGGTGTCATCCGTCCGTGGAATCCGAGCCGTTCGTGCTCTCTCCGTCGTCCGTCTCGGGCTCGCCTTCGGCGAGGATCCGGTAGAGGCCGCGCCGTACGTCGGCCAGCGCGACACGCGCCTGCTCGACCTGGTCGGGCGTTCCGGCCCGGGCGACCTGGATCGACGCCGCGCCGACCTGCATCACGACGTCGTACAGACCGCGTACGCCGTCATCGACGCCGTGGCTCACGGTGTCCCACGGTGCGGGCTCGTCGGCGTTGCGCTCGGCGGCGACTGCGCGGCCGGCGTCGGTGAGGTGGAAGATCCGTCGTCCGTCGGTCGTCTCGACCCGGACCAGACCTTCGTCCTCGAGCTGCTGCAGCGTCGGATAGACCGAGCCGGGGCTGGGTCGCCAGGCGCCACCGCTGCGCTCACCGAGCTCACGGATCATCTGGTAGCCGTGCATCGGCTCCTCGGCGAGCAGCACGAGCAGTGCCGTCCGGACGTCACCGCGGCCGACGCGGGGCCCGCCCCGGCCGAACATCGGGCCCGGGAATCCACCGAAGGGGAATCCACCGCCGGGGCCGAAGCCACCACGCCCGTGACCGCCGCGTCGACCGCCGCGGCCCGGTCGGCCACGTCCGCCGTGCGGGCGATCGCCTTGGGCATGATCGCTGTGCAGGCGTTCACCGCGCTGGTGGTGGTCGTGCTGGTGGTGGTGGTCGTGTCCCCGGCCGTGCTCGTGCCCGCGACTGCGGGTGTCTTCGTCGGGTCCACTCTCGGCGTCGAAGGCCATGTGTTGCTGGGCCATCGCCACCAGATCTTGCAGCTGGTCGAGCCACGGGGCCCGACCTCGCTGCCATCCGCCCGGCCAGGGGCCGGGCATCGAGTAACTGGAACTCATGTTTCTCACTCCTTGAGTCTGAGTTGTGCTTACGAGCGTTCACGATATATCGCGACTGTCCCATCGTCAAGAGCCGAGGACTCGGTGGCCCAGGAAGGGCGTAGGGCGGGACACGTCGGGCATCTACTAGGGGTGTGCGCTCCCATCGGTGGAGGCACGAGGAGGGGACATGCCAGACAAACCACGACACTCGCAGGACCCGGAACTCGGCGACGCGATCCAGCTCGATTCGTCCGAGACCCTTGAGGGCGACCCCAACGACGACCCACTGGACTCGGGCTACATCCCGCCGGACCGCCCGTTCGGTGCGGAGCACACCGGGACGACCGCCGAGGAACAGATCGAGGGTGAGTCGCTCGACGAGCGGCTGGCCGAAGAGGAGCCCGAGGACTTCCGGTCAGGTGAGCCCGACCGGGCGGGCCGCCTGGTCGCCGACACCGGGGAGAGCGATCAGGACCTCTACGCCGAGGACGTCGGCATCGACGGTGGCGCCGCGTCCGCCGAGGAGGCCGCGGTCCACCGCGAGGACGAGGACGAGGACGAGTAACCGGCCCACTTCATTCGGCGCGTCGCCCAGGTCGGCGTACGCCCGCACGCAGCCCCGGGGGGCCTCACTCCGTGTCTTTCCACGCGCACCATTCCGCATCAAGGTGACGTTCAGGTGGCTAGATCGCTTGAACGTCACGTTCAAGCGGAACGAGAGCGCGGAACGACGGCGGGCGGCGGCGGGTCAGGTCGTGGGGGTGTGGTTCGCAATCGGCGCGGCGATCTGCCGCGGTGCCTGCTCCCCCCGCCGGACCTCGAGGCGGGCCAGCAGGAACGGCGCCGCCAGGGCGAGGAGCCCGAACAGGAACCATTGGAATACATAGGCCAGGTGCTGCGGCTCGCTCGCGCCGCCGGCCGGGTTGGACAGATCCGGTCCCGGGAGGACGGCGAGCTTGGCGGTCCCGGGGGTCTGCGAGATCAGCTCCGCGTAGCCGCCGTACGTCGCAACGCCGAGCCGCCGGGCGATCGCCGTCGTGTCGATGCGCTCGATCTGGCCGGCCGGGATGCCCCGGGTACGGCCGGCCGGCTCGCTCGGGTAGATCCGGGCGGTGACGGCGACCTGACCGGTCGGTGGCGCGGGTACGGCGGGGGTGCGGGCAGCTGCCCCGGTCATCGCCACCCACCCCCGCACCACGAGCAGGGTGGGCCCGGCGTCCGTGCGGAGCGGCGTCACGACCAGGAACGCCGGGCCGTCGTTGACCTCGCGCTGCCGGACGAGAAGCTGCCCGCTGACGTCGTAGCGCCCGCGGGCGGTCACTGTGCGGAATTGCAGGTCCTTGCCGACCGGCCGTCCCGGCGCGAGCAGGTCGCCGGCCGGTGTCGTGGCGTCGGCGGCGTCGCGGTCGAGCTCGGTGTTGGCCGAGTGCTTCCATCCGTAGCGGTGCACCTGCCATACCCCGGCCGCGAAGCAGCCGCCGGCCACGAAGATCAGAATGATCAACAGCACGACGTAGCGGCGGGTACGGAGCGTGCGCAACACGCCCCGACGGTACGACGCCGCGCCGGTGGTCGCTGCAGCGGTCCGGGCGGATTGGCGGGCAACGGTAGCGTGGCGCACTGTGAGGCTCCTGGTCACCGGCGCGGCCGGGTTCATCGGCACCAACTTCGTCCGGCACTGGCTGGCCGACCACCCCGAGGACTCCGTGGTCGCGCTGGACGCCCTGACCTACGCCGCGTCGGAGTCCAACCTGGCGTCGGTCCGCGACCGCGTCCCGTTCGTGCGTGCCGACATCGGCGACCTCGCGACGGTCGAGGAGGCGCTGCGCACCCACCGGATCGAGACGATCGTCAACTTCGCCGCCGAGTCGCACAACAGCCTGGCCGTGCTCGACCCGGCCCGGTTCCTGCGGACCAACGTGCTCGGCACCCAGGCCCTCCTCGAGGCCGCCCGGCGGGTCGGGATCGCCCGGTTCCACCACGTCTCCACCTGCGAGGTCTACGGCGACCTCGCGCTCGACGACCCGGGCGCCTTCACCGAGGAGTCGCCGTACCGCCCGCGTACGCCGTACAACGCCTCGAAGGCCGCCGCCGACCACATCGCGCGGGCCTATCACGAGACCTACGGGCTGCCGGTGACGATCAGCATCTGCAGCAACAACTACGGGCCGTACCAGTTCCCCGAGAAGGTGCTTCCGCTCTTCATCTCCCACGCCCTCGACGACCAGCCGCTGCCGATCTACACCAGCGCCGACCACCGCCGCGAGTGGCTGCACGTCTCCGATCACTGCGCGGCCATCGACCTGGTACTCCAGCGGGGCACGATCGGCGAGACCTACAACATCGGCTCCGGTGAGGAACGCACCATCACCCAGCTCGCCGACTCGGTGCTGGCCCTGCTGGACAAGCCGGCCGATCTGCGCCGTACGGTGCCCGACCGGCCGGGCCACGACCGGCGCTATCTGCTGGACAGCTCGCGACTGCGCACGCTCGGGTGGGCGCCCTCGGTCGCCTTCGAGCAGGGGATCGACCAGACCGTGCAGTGGTACGTCGACCACCGGTCGTGGTGGGAACCGCTGCGCGACCGCGCACCGGTGACCGAGTCGGGCTGGTAGCGCGGCTCCGTCGCTCAGTGAATCAGCTGCGCGACCGTGTAGATGACCAGCCCGGCGAGTCCGCCGACCACGGTGCCGTTGACCCGGATGAATTGCAGGTCGCGCCCGACCTGCAACTCGATCCGGTGGCTCGCCTCGTCGGCGTCCCACCGGGCGACCGTGCCGGTGACGAGGTCGGCGATGTCGGCCTGGTAGGTCTGCACGACGTAGCGCACCGCCTCGTCGATCCAGCGGTCCACCTTTTCCTGCAGCGCCGGATCGTCGCGCATCGACTTGCCCAGCGAGACGATCGTCGCCTCCATCCGGTGCCGCAGTTCGGAGTCGGGATCGGCCGACATTGCGATGAGGTTGCGCTTGGCCGTCGACCACAGCGACGCCGCCAGCCCGCGTACGGCGTTGCTGTCGAGGACCTGCCCGATCGCCTTGTCGAGCCGCTGCTCCATGTCCGGGTCGGTGCGCAGCCGCTCGGCCAGGTCGCGGATCTTGACCGTCGCGTCCTTGCGCAGCGGATGGTCGGGGTCGGTCTCGATCTCCTCCAGGAAGTGCTGCAGCGCCGCGAACGCCCGGTGGAACACCACGTCGTCCAGCTTCTCCGGCACCCAGTTCGGTGACTCGCGGCCGAGCCGATCGCGTAGTACGGCGCGGTTGTCCTCGAGGAAGCGGCGCAGCCCCTCGACGCCGGCGATGAGCAGACGCTGGTCGTGCCCGCCCTCTGCCGCGATGTCGACGAGCCGGCCGAGGAAGGGTGCCTTCGGCGCCGCCCGCAGCCGCGCCAGCAGGACCTGCTCGAATCCGGCCTGGACGTCGTCGTCGCGCAGCACCTCGGCCGCGCCCCCGACGGTGGCGCCGACGGCATCTCCGATCCGGCGGGCGTGCTCGGGATCGGCGAGCCACTCACCGAGCCGGCGGGCCGGCCCGATCGAGTGCAGCTTCTCGGAGACCACGTCGGCGGACAGGAAGTTGGACTGGACGAATTCGCCGAGGCCCGCGCCGAGCTGGTCCTTCTTGCGGGGCAGGATCGCGGTGTGTGGGATCGGCAGCCCGAGTGGGCGCCGGAACAGCGCGGTGACGGCGAACCAGTCGGCCAGCGCACCGACCATCGACGCCTCGGCCGTGGCCTGCACGTAGCCGACCCAGGCGCCATGCCCGGAGCCCACGGTCACACACAGCAGCCACACCACTGCGGCGAAGACGAGCAGTCCGCCGGCGACCGCCTTCATGCGGATGAGCGCACGCCGCCGTTCGATATCGGCCGGAGAGGTGACGCGCACTGACACCTCAACAGCCTAGATCGTTTTGGCCGGCGGCCGGTCGGAGCGCCCCGTCGCGACGCCCCCCACCCCTCGTCACATGATCGTGATCGGAAAAAGCCGCGAAACGCCGTACGGATCCGATCACGATCATGAGAGGTGGAGCGGGAGCAGAAGGAGGAGCGGGAGTGCAGGGGTGGGCGGTCCGGTGAGAGGGTGGCCGTATGCAGCGTGACCCCCGCGCACTCGTCCATCGCGTCCGTCCGGCCGAGCCGCTCGTGCTCGAGCTCGACCTGACCGAACCGTTGCTCATCGAACCGCCGCGGGATCCGCTGACCGCGGCCCGGTCCCGCCGGCGCCCCAGACTCGACGACATCATCGACGGTCTCCGGCGGGCCGAAACCGATCCCGACGTCCACGCGGTGATCGTCAAGCTGGGCGGCTCGCCATTCGGGATGGCGCTCGCCCAGGAGCTGCGCGAGGTCTTCGTGCGCTTCTCCCGCACCGGCAAGCCGGTCGTCGCGTGGGCCGAGACGTTCGGCGAGTTCGGCCCGGGCAGCGTGGGCTACTACCTCGCGTCAGCGTGCGACGAGGTATGGATCCAGGAATCCGGTGACCTGTGCCTGACCGGTGTCGGCACCGTCGCCACCTTCCTGCGCGACGCGCTGGACCGGGTCGGGATCGACGTCGAGCTCGGCCAGCGTTACGAGTACAAGAACGCCGCCAACACCTTCACCGAGCGGTCGATGACCCCGGCCCACCGCGAGGCGGTGACCCGACTGGTCACGTCGATCGCCGAGCAACTCGTCGACGGGGTCGCGGAGGGCCGCGCCCTCGCGCCCGAGCGCGTACGCGAGCTCATCGATCAGAGTCCCCTGTCCGCCGGCGATGCCCACAGCGCCGGCCTCGTCGATCACGTCGGCTACCGCGACGAGGTCTACGAGGCGGTACGCCGTCGCGTCGGGGGAACGATGCGGCTGCGCTTCGTCGGCCGCTACCGGCACTCCGCCACCGCCGCGCTCTCCAACCGGGTCGCCGGTCGAGCCGGTGCGAAGGTCGCGCTCATCTACGGCACGGGCGGCATCCGGGTCGGGCGCAGCGGTCGCAGTCCGCTGGGCGGCACCTCGATGGGGTCCAACACCGTCAGCGCGGCCTTCCGGTCCGCCGTCGCCGACGACGACGTGAAGGCGATCGTGTTCCGGGTCGACAGTCGGGGTGGCTCCTACGTCGCGTCCGACACGATCCGGCGCGAGGTCGTGCTGGCCCGCCGGGCCGGCAAGCCGGTCGTCGTGTCGATGGGGGAGGTGGCGGGCTCCGGTGGCTACTTCGTCGCGATGGCCGCCGACACCGTGCTCGCTCAGCCGACGACCTTGACCGGCTCGATCGGCGTCTTCGGTGGCAAGGCCGTGCTGGACGGGCTGTTGTCCCGGATCGGGATCGGCACCGACCCCGTGGCCGACGGCGCCAACGCGCTCATGTTCTCCGCCCGGCGGCGTTACGACGAGAGTCAGTTGGCACTGCTCGAACGATGGCTGGACCGGGTCTATGACGACTTCACCGCCAAGGTTGCCGCCGACCGGGGGTTGTCGAGGGAGCACGTGCACGACGTTGCCCGCGGCCGGGTCTGGACCGGCGCCGACGCCCGCGAACACCGGCTGATCGACGACTTCGGGGGCCTCTCGGCGGCGGTGGAGCTGGCCCGGCGCAGGGCCGGTCTGGCCCCGCGGGACGACACGGTCGACGTCCGGGTCTTCCCGCACCTGTCACCGGTCGACCGGCTCCGTCCGGCACAGTCCAGCGAGGACCCGTCCGCGGCCGCCGTACGCCTCGAGGCCTGGGGACGCTTCTCCGACCTCGCTGCCGGGATCGGACTGCCCGCCGCCGGACCGTTGGTGATGCCGACCGGGTGGCCGACCTGAGCGGCGCACCGCGGCGACGGCCCGGCGGGTAGGTTCGCGAAATGACGCCGCGCCCAGCCGGTCGCTCCGACCAGATCGCCGATCGTTACGTCGACGCCTACGCCGCGCTCGACCCGTGCGTCGCCACCTACGTCGGCGTCCCGGGACACGACGCCGAGATGACCGACTACAGCCCGGACGGATTCGCCGCGCGCGCCGACCTCGCCCGGGCCACACTGCGGGAGCTCGCCGCCGTACCGGAGACGCCGGACGACGCGCGGGTCGCCCGCGAGTTGCTGGCCGAGCGGCTCAGCCGGGAGGTCGAGATTGCCGACGCGGGGTTGTTCACCAGCGACCTCAACGTCACCGCCAGTCCGCTGCAGATGATGCGCCAGGTCTTCGACCTGATGGACGTCGACGGCGCCGACGCGTGGGCGACGATCGCCACCCGGCTCGCTGCCGTGCCCGCCGCCCTGACGGGATACCGGGCCAGTCTGCAGGCCTCCGCGGCCGACGGCCGGGTGGCGGCCCGTCGCCAGGTGGAGCGCTGCGCCGAGCAGTGCGCCCGGTGGTCGGGGGCGCCGGGTGACGGTTTCTTCGCCGACCTGGTCGCGCGGTCCGGCATCGACGGCGCGTTGCGTACGGCGCTGGAGGACTCCGCGACGATGGCGGCCGAGTCGATGGCCGGCTTCGGCCGGTTTCTCACCGAGACACTCATCGAGCAGGCCACGGACCGCGACGCGGTGGGCCGCGACCGCTATGCCCTGTGGTCGGCGTACTTCACCGGCAGCACCATCGACCTGGACGAGACCTACGCGTGGGGCTGGGACGAACTCGCCCGGATCGACGCGCAGATGGTCGAGGTCGCCGGTCGGATCGCCCCGGACGCAGACGTCGCCGGCGCGGTGTCGGTGCTCGACGTAGACCCGGCCCGGCAGATGGCGAATCCGGCGGCGCTGCGCGACTGGATGCAGCAGCTCTCCGACCGCGCCGTCGATGCTCTGGCCGACATTCATTTCGACATCCCGGCGCCGGTACGCCGCCTGGAGTGCCGCATCGCCCCGACGCACGACGGCGGGATCTACTACACCGGCCCGAGCGAAGACTTCACCCGGCCGGGACGCATGTGGTGGGCGGTGCCGAAGGGGGTCGAGTCCTTCACCACCTGGCGCGAGACGACGACGGTCTTCCACGAGGGTGTCCCCGGCCACCACCTGCAGGTCGCCCAGACCGCCTATCGCGCGGACAAGCTCAACCGCTACCGGCGGATGCTGTGCTGGGTGCCCGCGCACGGCGAGGGCTGGGCCCTCTATGCCGAGAAGCTGATGGCCGACCTGGGGTTTCTCGACGACCCCGGCGATCGGTTGGGGATGCTCGATGCTCAGGCGTTCCGGGCAGCTCGGGTGATCGTGGACATCGGGATGCATCTTGAGTTGCCGATCCCGATGGGTGTCGGCTTCCACGACGGCGAGCGGTGGTCGCCCGAGTTGGGTCTGGAGTTTCTCCGTCTCCACTGCAGCATGGACGATGCGTACCTACGGGACGAACTCGACCGCTACCTCGGTTGGCCGGCGCAGGCTCCGTGTTACAAGGTCGGCGAACGCCTGTGGCTCGCCGCTCGCGACGACGCCGAGCGTCGGCACGGGGACCGGTTCGATCTGAAGGCCTTTCACGCTGCTGCGCTCGATCTCGGGTCAATGGGATTGGACCTGCTCCGCTCGGAGCTGGCCCTGATCTAGTCGGGTCGACGTTCGGTTCAGCGGGTCCAGTGCCAGCCACGCATGGTGTTCTCCTTCGCGTAGAGGATTTTTCGACGCATCACGAACGCCGATGTATCAGGTGCAGAGGGTCAGACGTCCTCTTAGCGGGTCCAGTGCCAGCCACGCATGGTGTTCCTCCCGTCCGGTTGTTCCGTTAGTTGTCGTCGAGACCGATTTAGCGGGTCCAGTGCCAGCCGCGCATGATGTTCCTCCTGTTCCTCGTGTTACTAGCGGGATTGTGAGGCCGATTTACTTGGTCCAGTGCCAGCCGCGCATGGGTTCCTCCTTTTGGGTTCCGAAATGTCGATGTATCAGAAACGCAGAGTCATCGATCTGATCTAGCGGGTCCAGTGCCAACCACGCATGATGTCTCCTTTCGGTAAGCGAGTGGTAGATCGGAGTTCTAGCCACATTGCGGACTTTCACCCCGTAAATGCCCTAGGGTTGGACGCACGAGGCGGCTTTAGCTGCGGATGCAGTTGAAAGCTATCGAGCAAACAACGGATTCCCCCATGCACCGCTGTCTTTGTCCGGAGACATGGCCGTGGCTCGGCCGTTGTGACCTAGACTGAGCGGTGCTACTACTGGCTGTAGCCAACACGCTCTACGGTCCAGTGTGACTTCTGCGAGAACGGGAGGCGACGGGTGTCTCACGGTTCGGCCCTGCCGGTGGCGTCGCTCGGCGCCTTCCGGCGGATGAGGGGTTGGGCTGTCTGGCAGACACCGAGGAGCTTCCGGGCATACCTCCTCGCCGTCGAAGTCGTCGCCGTTCTGGTGATCGCCCACTACGCGACCCACACATCCCTGGCGCTGCACGACGTCATCCTTTTCCTCACCCTGCTCGGGTGTGCCGTACTGACTCTCGAGGCCCTGCGGCGAAGCGGTGAGCCGACCGGATTGTTCACCGATCTGGAGGCGGCGTGGGCGTTGCCCATGGCCTTCCTGCTCCCGCCACTTTATGTGCTTCTGGCGCCGATACCTTTGACGATTGCGCAACAATTATTGATTCGTCGTACGGCGCCCTACCGGCGGCTGTTCAGCGTAGCGGCGATTGGGCTGTCCTACGCCGCTGCCGCGCTGGTCTTCCAGCATCTGGCGCAGGGACGCCTGTCGTTGACCGTGCTGGCGCATCGGCCGGCGCAGACGGTCGGGATCATGTTGCTCGCCGGGGTGGTCTACTCCCTGGTCAACACCGTGCTCGTGGTGGTCGCCGTCCGACTGATGTCGCCCGAGGCGACGCTGCGCCAGTTCCTCTTCGATCGTGAGACCCGCAAGCTCGAACTGGTCGAGATCACCTCCGGCGTCGTCGTGGGGGTCCTGGCGTCGGTGAGCGCGGCCATCGTGCCGGTCGCGCTGCCGCCCTTCCTGCTGCTTCAGCGCAGTGTGCTGCACGAGCAGCTGCGCTCGGAGGCGCGGACGGACGCCAAGACCGGGCTGCTCAACGCCGCGGCGTGGAACCGCGAGGCCGAACGACAGATCGCCCATGCCGCGCGCACCGACGAATCGCTGGCGGTCCTGCTCCTCGACATCGACCACTTCAAGCTGGTCAACGACACCTACGGCCACCTCGTCGGCGACCAGATGCTCAAGGCGATCGCCACGGCGATCCAGGAAGAGGTGCGGACCTACGACGTCGCCGGGCGGTTCGGGGGCGAGGAGTTCGTCCTCTTCCTCACCGACGCCGACCTCGTCCGCGCCCACCGGGTCGCCGAGCGGGTGCGGGACCGCATCGCCGCTCTCGTGGTGGCCCCGGCCGGCGTCGACCCGGTTCAGGTGACCGTGTCGATCGGCGTCTCGATGTTCGACTCCGACGGCACGGACCTCACCGAACTGCTCGCGAGCGCCGACGTCGCCCTTTACCGCGCGAAGGCCGCCGGCCGCGACCGCACCTGCTTCGCCAGCGACCGGGTCTGAGCCGAGCCCGGCCGTGCCGGACACCCATGAGGTGACCAACCAGCCGCCTCCCCTCATCGGCCACGACCTCTACTTCGGCGACGACGCTCTGGTGGAGAGCCTCGGGCGGCATGGGGGATCCGATGCCCGGATCGAGGAGCTCGGTCGGCTGGCCGGCACCGAGGAGGCGCAGCGCTGGGGCTTCGAGGCCAATGCGAGCCCGCCGGTGCTGCGCACCCACGACCGCTTCGGTCACCGCATCGACGAGGTCGAGTTCCACCCGTCCTGGCACCGGCTCATGGCGGTCGCGGTCGAGCACGGCCTGCAGGGCGCGCCGTGGGCGTCGTCCGAACGGCACGCGCACGTCCGCCGGGCCGTCGGCTTCTATCTGTGGACACAGGTCGAGGCCGGCCACGGGTGTCCGATCTCGATGACCTACGCGGCGGTACCCGCGCTGCATGCGCAGCCGGAACTGGCCGCGGCCTATCAACCCGGGCTGACGGCGACGGTCTACGACCCGGGCCTGCGCCCGGCAGCGGAGAAGGCGGGCCTGCTGGCCGGAATGGCGATGACGGAGAAGCAGGGTGGGTCCGACGTACGCGCCAATACGAGTACGGCGACCGAGGCTGCGGACGGCAGTTGGCGGCTGACCGGGCACAAGTGGTTCTGCTCCGCGCCGATGTGCGACATCTTCCTGGTGCTGGCCCGGGCACCGGCCGGGCTGACCTGCTTCGCCGTACCGCGGGTGCTCCCGGACGGACACCGCAACGTCTTCCGGATCCAACGGCTCAAGGACAAGCTCGGCAACCGGTCCAACGCCTCGAGCGAGATCGAGTTCGACGACACGGTCGGCTGGCGGATCGGCGAGGAGGGCCGCGGCGTTCGCACGATCATCGAGATGGTCACGATGACCAGGCTCGACTGCGTCACCGGAAGTGCGGCCACGATGCGGCAGGCGGTCACCCAGGCCGTGCATCACGCGACGTACCGCCGGGTGTTCGGGGCCGTCCTTCGCGACCAGCCGCTGATGCGTGCCGTGTTGGCAGATCTGGCACTCGAGGCGGAGGCCGCGACCGCGACCTTCGTCCGGCTCGCCGCGGCGTTCGACGCCAACGACCAGTCCTTCGGCCGGATCGCCACCGCCGTGGGCAAGTTCTGGGTCTGCAAGCGGACGCCCGCGGTCACGGCGGAGGCGCTCGAATGCCTGGGCGGCAACGGCTACGTCGAGGAGAGCGGAATGCCCCGCCTGTATCGCGAGGCACCGCTCAATTCGATCTGGGAAGGATCCGGCAACGTCATCGCGCTCGACCTCGTGCGAGCCATGGCCCGGCAGCCGGACTCGGTCGACGCGTTCCTCGCCGAGCTGGATGCGGCGGGCGGCGCGGACCGGCGGCTGGATACGGCCGTCAAGGTCCTCCGCGACGAGATCGCGACCGCGGACGCGATGGACCTGCGGGCCCGCCGGATCGCGGAGCTGATGGCGCTGTGTCTGCAGGGGTCATTGCTGGTGCGCAACGCTCCCGCCTACATCGCGGATGCGTTCTGCGCCAGCCGGCTGGACGGCGACTGGGGACACATCTTCGGCAGCCTTCCGTCCACAGTGGATAGTCGGGCGATCGTCGACCGGGCCGCGGTGGGCTGATCGGCCGGTCCGGGCCACGGACTAGCCTCCTCGGTGACGTCAAAACGAGGAGCTCTCGCGGGCGCGGGAGCGAAGGGATGCGGCTGTGTTCACCACGAGACCGGAGCTCGCCGGCACGTTCGGCATGGTCGCCTCCACCCACTGGCTGGCGACCGCGGCCGGAATGGCCGTGCTGGAGGACGGCGGCAACGCCTTCGACGCCGCCGTGGCCGCGGGCTTCGCCCTGCACGTCGTCGAACCCCACCTCAACGGCCCCGGCGGCGAGGTCCCGGCGATCTTCGCGACCGCCGCCGACCCGACCCCGCAGGTGTTGTGCGGGCAGGGCGTGGCTCCGGCGGCCGCCACGATCGGGCACTACCGGGGACTCGGCCTCGACCTCGTCCCGGGCACCGGCTTCCTCGCCGCGACCGTCCCTGGCGCTGTCGGCGGCTGGCTCACGCTGCTGCGCGACCACGGCACCAAGCGGCTGGCCGACGTACTGCGGTTCGCGATCGAGTACGCCGAGCAGGGCCACCCGCTCACGCCGCGGGTCGCCGGCACGGCCGCCGGTGTCGGCGAGATGTTCACTGCCCACTGGCCGACCTCGGCCGAGGTCTGGCTGCCCGGGGGGCGTCCGCCGGCTCCCGGTGAGCTGTTCGTGAACAAGGCGCTCGCCGCCACCTACCGGCGGCTCCTCGACGAGGCCGACGCCGCCGGCGCCGGACGCGAGGCGCAGATCGAGGCGGCCCGCCAGGCCTGGTACGCCGGCTTCGTAGCGGAGGCGATCGACTCCTTCGCCCGTACCGAGGTGATGGACAACTCCGGGGACCGCCACGCGGGCGTGCTGACGGGGCAGGACATGGCCGACTGGCAGGCGTCCTACGAGCCGGCGGTCTCGGTCGACTGGCGCGGCCTGTCGATCTGCAAGGCGGGTGCGTGGAGCCAGGCGCCGGTGCTGCTGCAGGAGTTGGCGCTGCTCGACGGCGTCGAGGCGCCCTACCGGTCCGCCGAACTCGTGCACGCCGCGATCGAGTCCGCGAAGCTCGCCTTCGCCGACCGGGAGGCCTGGTACGGCGACGTTCCCGACGTACCGCTGCCGACCCTGCTGTCGGCGGCCTACGCCGCGCAGCGACGGGGACTGGTCGGTGACCAGGCCTCCTACGACCTCCGACCGGGATCGCCGGACGGGCGTACGCCGCGACTGCCGACGATCGTCGGCGGCTCGATCGGCGCGGACATCGCCGGCGGCGGTGTCGGCGAACCCACCGTCGAGCGCACCGGCGTCACCCGCGGCGACACCTGCCACGTCGACGTCGTCGACCGGGACGGCAACATCATCTCGGCCACGCCGAGCGGCGGCTGGCTGCAGAGTTCTCCCGTCGTGCCGGGGCTCGGTTTCCCGCTCGGCACCAGGGCCCAGATGTTCTGGCTCGAGGAGGGGCTGCCCAATTCCCTCGCCCCGGGCAAGCGGCCCCGCACGACGCTCTCCCCGACGCTGGCGCTGCGCGACGGTGTCCCGGTGCTCGCGTTCGGGACACCCGGTGGCGACCAGCAGGACCAGTGGCAGCTGTGTTTCCTGCTGGCCCACATCGCCGGCGGCCTCGACCTGCAGGCCGCCATCGACGCCCCGGCCTGGCACACGACGTCCTTCCCGTCGTCGTTCTTCCCGCGCAACTCGGAGCCGGGCGAGGTGGTGGTCGAGCCAGGGCTCGGCGATGAGGTGCTCGACGACCTCCGCCGGCGCGGTCACCGGGTCACGGTCTCCGACCCGTGGACGCTGGGCCGGCTGTCGGCCGTGTCCCGCGACCCGGCCAGCGGCGTCCTGCGCGCGGCGGCCAACCCGCGCGGAATGCAGGGCTACGCCGCCGGGCGCTGACACCCATCACTCCGCGGTGATGGCGCGGATGGTCGGCATGCGGGCCGCCTGACGGGCCGGCCGCAGCCCGGCCAGCAGCCCGGCGATCGCCCCGACCAGCAGCACGATCACCAGTTGGCCGGCCGGAGCCGCGAACGAGCCGATGCCCTCCGACCCGGCGGCGTCGACGAGTACCCAGCCGAGGAACACTCCGAGCCCGAGTCCGCCGACGGTGCCGAGCACCGCGGTGATGACCGACTCCCACCGGACCATCGCGCGCACCTGGCTACGGGTCTGCCCGACGGCGCGGAGCAGCCCGAGTTCGCGGGTCCGCTCATGGACCGACAGCGAGGTCGTGTTGGCGATGCCCATCAGCGCGATGACGATCGCCAGCACCAGCATCACGTAGACCAGCGTGAGCAGGGTGCTCACACCCTTGGCCTGCGCATCGATGTACTGCGCCCGGTCCTGCACCGTGGGACTACCCAGGCCGGACGTGACCGTGGTGACCGCGGCGCGGCCGGCAGCGATGCTGACGCCGGGTTTCAGCGCGATGAAGACGGTCGAGTCGTCGTCTTGCACCGCGTGCGGCACCCAGGCGGCCCGCGGCAGGAGGACGTCGCCGCCGACGATGTCGCGGTTGCCGAAGAGCGCTCCCACCGGCAGCACGTCGGTGTGGCCGTCCGCGAAGCCGACCCGGAGTGGGGTCCCGAGCCGCCAGTGGTGGTCCGCGGCGGTCTTGGTGGAGATCGCGACGCGGTGATCGCCGAGGCCCTGCACCGAACCGGCGTCCACACCGAGGTCGAGCACGCGGGCCAGGGCCACCGGGTCCGCGACGCCGACACCGCTGCTCTTTCCGTCGATGGTCACGGTTGCCGACCCGAGACCGGCCGCGTTGCTCACGACGGGGAGCTTCGCGACGGCGGTGGCCAGTTGTGGGCTGAGATTGCCGCCACCGCCGGGCGTGGAGTCGTCGACGACCAGGTCGCCGGCGAATGTTTTGGACACGTTGTCGTCGATCGATGCGCGGACCGATGCCGCGAAGACCGTGAAGAGCGTGACGACGGCGATGCCGACCATCAGTGCGGTCGCCGCACCAGCGGTACGCCGCGGGCTGCGCATGGCGTTCTGCCGGGCCAGTTGGCCCGTCATGCCGCGAAGTGCCGCGACCGGAGCGCCGAGCACGACGACCAGCGGCCGGGCAACAGTCGGGCCGAGGACCACCATCGCCGCGAGCAGCAGCACGCCGCCGATTCCGGCGAAGGTCAGCACGGACGCCGACGACGACAACGCGATGGCGACGCAGGCCAGACCGGCCGCGCCGAGCGCCAGCCCGGTGACGACGCGGGACCGGCCGACGGCAGTACCGTCGGTGCCGACGTCGCGCAGCGCCGCCAGCGGTGGCACCCGGGACGCCTTCAGGGCGGGCCCGAGGCCGGCGAGCACCGTGACGAGGACGCCGACCGGAACACCCACGGCCAGCGTGCCGCCGGTGACGGTCAGGCCGCCCGCGGGCAGGGCGAAGCCGAGACCGGCGAAGGCGCTCTTCAGCAGCCAGGCGATACCCAGCCCGCCGACCAGCCCGGCGGCAGACGCGAGGAGCCCGACCGTGCACGCTTCGACGATGACGGAGCCGAGGATCTGCCGGCGTGATGCGCCGATCGCCCGCAGCAGCGCGGATTCGCGGGTCCGTTGGGCGGCGATGATCGAGAACGTGTTGTGGATGCTGAACGTGGCGACGGCGAGCGCGATCCCGGCGAAGACGGTCAACAGCGTGCGGAAGACATTGAGAAATGAGGTGTCGACACTGGCGACGTTCTCGCTGGTCAACTGCGAGCCGCTGATCGCTTCGGCACCGGGCGGAAGCACCGGCCGGATACGGCGTACCAGCTCTGCCTGGGACACACCGGGATCGGCGCGCACCGAGATGGTGCTGACCCGGCCGGCCTGCTTGGTGATGAACTCCTGCGCCCCGGCGAGGGAGAAAGCGGTGTAGCTCGACCCGCCGAAGCCGTCCTGCGAACCGAACGTCGCGATGCCGACCACGCGCACCGGCACCGATTGGGGTGTCAGCACGTGGATGTTCTCGCCGATCCGCAGACTCCCGTCCTCGGCGGCGCCGCGGTTGATGACGACCTCGTGCGCGGTGTGCGGCGGGCGGCCCTGGACGAGGTGGTACGGGTTGAGCGCGCTGTCGGTGACCCAGTTGCCCGCCTGGCGCGGGCCTTTTCCAGTGATCGCCGTGCCGTCGGGGCGGACCAACTCCCCTTCACCCTGCACAGTCGGGACCGCGTCGGCGACACCGTCGACACCGCGCACTCGGTCGACGATCGATTGCGGGATCAGTCCGCGTGCCGTCGCGGGTCCGGTCCCGACCGAGGTGGAGTTGCGGATCACCGCGTCGGTGCCCTGATTGGCAGTGGTGAGGAAGCCGTCGATGTTCGCGCGCAGGGTGTCGCTGAGTACGAGCGTGCCCGACAGAAACGCGACGCCGAGAAATACCGCGAGGAAGGTGCCGACGAGCCGACGTTTGTGCGACCACAGTCCGCGCAGGCTGATGGTGAGCATGCGTCAATCCCCCAAGGTCTTCATGCGGTCCAGCACGGACTGCTGCGTCGGCGAGTCCATCTCGCCGACGATGCGTCCGTCGACGAGGAAGAGCACCGAATCGGCGTAACTCGCCGCGACCGGATCGTGGGTGACCATCACGAGTGTCTGGCCGAGATCGCGCACCGCGGCGGACATGAAGTCGAGCGCTTGTCCTCCGGAGCGGGAGTCGAGGTTGCCGGTGGGCTCGTCGGCGAAGATGATCTGCGGCCGGGTGACGAGGGCGCGGGCCATGGCGATCCGCTGTTGTTGTCCACCCGAGAGCTGGCTCGGCCGGTGCTGCAGACGATCCCCGACACCCAGGGTGGCGACGATGTCGGCGAGCCAGTCGGCGTCGACCGGTGCGCCGGCGAGGCGTAGCGGCAGGGTGATGTTCTCCAGCGCGGACAGCGTCGGGAGCAGGTTGAAGGACTGGAAGACGAAGCCGACACGCTCCCGCCGGAGCAGTGTCAGGCCGCGGTCGGAGAGCGACCCGAGCTCGGTCGCGCCGATGAAGACCTGGCCCGAGGTGAGGTCGTCGAGGCCCGCGACGCAGTGCATGAGCGTCGACTTCCCCGAACCGGACGGCCCCATGATGGCGGTGAAGCGGCCGGCGGCGAAGTCCACGCTGACCTCGTCGAGGGCTCGTACGGCGGTGTCGTCGGAGCCGTAGATCTTGCTGGCCCGCACCGCCCGCGCGGCCGGGGCCGGCGGTCCGCCGCGGTGGGCGGATCGTCGGGCGAGGTCGAGCCCGGCGCCCTGGCCGGCCCCGTAGTCGGAGTTGTCGGCACGCATGATGGTGGCTCCCGTTCGTCGGTCGGTGGCTGCTCCGAAAGCCTGTCTCGCGCCGGTCGGGATGTCGTCGGTCCGGTGGCTGCTGCTGGGGTGCGTCGGGGGGCGCAGCCGATGGTGGCGTCGTACGCCGGACGCGGTAGCCGGAGAGCCTTCCCCGACCCGATGACACCCGCCCGCGGCGGGCGGATGCTCGAAGCAGGGTTGCTACCGCGCCCGGTCAGTCGCCGTCGAGGAGTCACCATGTCGCCGGAATCTGCTGCCCCCGCAGCCGGGCCCCACCGCGTCCGCGCGTCCAACGCCGAGCGCGAGCGGGTCGCCGAGATCCTGTCCGCCGCCACCGCCGAGGGGCTGCTCACCCTCGAGGAGGCCGACGAGCGGCTGGCGGCGGCCTACGACGCCCGCTACCGGGACGAACTGGGGCCGCTCACCACCGATCTCCCGCCCCAGCCCGGACCGCCGCCGCCCCCGCCGGCCCGGAACCCGTTGCGGCGGATCGACCCCAGCCTGGCCCGGCACACCCTCATCGTCGCGATGATCTCCGGCCTGCTCGTCGTGGCCTGGATGCACTCCGGGGTCCACTTCTTCTGGCCGGGGTGGTTGCTCGCCTTCCTGATCTTCCGGCTGGTCATCCACGGCCGGCGGAGTCACGGACCGTGGCGTTCGGCCGCCTCCGCCGAGAGCGTTCTGGCGCAGCGCTACGCCCGGGGCGAGATCGACGAGCAGGAATACCGCAGATCTGTCGGGATTTTGCGCGATCGCGGGTGACAGCCGGTGGTGGCATCCGGCGGGGTGTCGCCCGATCGGGTTGTCTCGGCGGCGTTCGGGACCGGGATCGTTTGGCCGATGTCGTCGCGGGTAACCCCCCTGCGAAGCGCGTCGGAGGCGGATCTGGGTTCCACTGAAGACGCAATCGGCGGTCCGACAACGGACCGTCGCCAGCGCCCCGCAACGAGGCTGACTCCCCGTCATCCCCGGCGCGGGGCGTCTGGGCGAGCGGCACTCTCGAAGGGCCGTCAGCCCTTGGGCAGGATCTGCAGCTTCCGGCCGGAACCGGCGCGGAAGGTGTCGATGGCCCGGGCATAGTCCGACAGCGGGAATGCGTCACTCACCATCCGCTCCGCGTCGATGACCCCGGCCGCCATCAGGTCGACCGCCCGCCGGTAGCTGTTGATCACCGCCATCGACCCGATGATGTCGATCTCCTCGTTGTAGACGCGGTACGGCGAAAACCGTGCCGTCGCCTCGGTCGGTGCGACGCCGAACTGCAGAAACGTGCCGCCCCGGCGTACCCGGGTCAACCCGTCCTCGATCGCGGCGATGACGCCGGTGGCGTCGATGACGACCTCCCAGCCGCCCGGCCGGTCGAGTGCATCGGCGGTGGTGGCCGTGGCGCTCGCCCCGAGCTGGGCGGCCAGATCCAGTCGGCCGGCATTTGTGTCGACGACCTCGACCGACGAGGCGCCCGCGCCATGGGCGAGCTGCAGCATGAAGAGCCCCATCGTGCCCGCGCCGTAGATCAGGTAGCGGGAGTCGAGCCGGCGAGGCAGCCGGTCGTAACCGTGCACCGCGCAGGACAGCGGCTCGATCAGCGCCGCCGCCGACCAGGACATGTCGTCGGGGATCTTGTAGGCCTTGGCGCCTTGTACCACCGCGAATTCCGCGGACCCTCCGGGCTCGGTCACTCCGATCGCGACCCAGGTGGCGCAGATGTTCCCGCGGCCGTCGCGGCAGAAGTCGCAGTGCCCGCAGGGCAGCGACGGCTCGGCAGCGACTCGGTCTCCGGCCTGCAGGTCGGTCACCTCGGCGCCCACCGCGACGATCTCGCCGGCGAATTCATGCCCGGGGATGATCGGGTACGGCGTCGGCGGCAGCTCACCGTCGACGATGTGCAGGTCGGTGCCGCAGATCCCGCATGAGCGGACGGCGATGACGACCTCGTCGGCACGCGGCGCGGGGTCGGGGACCTCGGCGATGTCGATCGAGCCAGGCTTGTCGATGACGACTGCGCGCACGTCGGATCTCCTCACATGACGAATCCCGAGGCTTCCGATCCTCGCAGGCGGAGGTCCCGGCGAGGAACCCGGCGGCGCTGGGGGCTCCGTTGTCCGATTTCACGATCTACGGACGTGCGCGGTCCACAGCGGAGATTGCCGGTCTGGCCGGGGGAGTCTGAGGGTCCCGACCGTCCCGGCCAGCAGCGGGAATGCGGCGACGATGATCAGCTGCGCCGGGCTCGATGCGTGGGCGATGACGCCCGCGGATGCTGCTCCCGCGGCAGTGGCGGTGATCTTCGCTCCGGCGCCGAGGGCGAAGATCTGGCTGCGCAGTCCGTCAGGGGCCCGAACCTGCCGGGTGGTGAGCAGTGCTCCGAACAGCGGGCCATTGAAGGATCCCGAAACCGCGAGTAGGGCGGCGGTCATCGGCAGAGACGACGTACCGGCGGCAGCGGCGATCGGAATTCCGACGCCGACGAGTCCGGCCATGACGATGCGCGCGGCGTTGGCCGGGGACGCCGGCCGCCAGGTCCAGGCAAGGGACCCGGCAAGGCCGCCCGCGGCGAACGCCGTCATGAGCCAGCCTGCTGCTGCGGCGTCGTGGTTCCGCGCGGCGAACACCGCCGCGATGACGGGAAGGGCTCCGGCTCCGAGCTGTCCGATGCTGGTGGCGACGGTCACGGTGGCGAGGATCCTGTCATGCACCATGACCCGGATCCCGTCGAGTGCGCGAGGCCGAGGTTGGACGTCGTA
>DASXJE010000237.1 GCA_036497565.1 Mycobacteriales bacterium | reverse complement strand
CGCCGAGCACGGGGTCGGCGCGGAAATCGAGGTGATCGGCGCCGACGAGATCAACGCCGCCTACGACCGGGTCGAGAACAGCGACGTGCGGTACCGGTTCGTCATCGACGTGTCCACCATCGGCGCGTAGACGGCACGAGGACTGGAACCACCGCTGGGATGACCGGTGCTTCCGCCACGACGGCGGCGACCATCACCGCGACAACCGCGATGGCCGCAACTAGCCGCTAGGCACACGAACAGGCCCTCGGCACCGTGAGCGCGGCCCTTGCCGAAGGGCGTCTCAAGCGGGCCGAGGGCCCGGCGGGGGTTGGAACGGAACAGGCGATCCGCATCGAGCCGAGGCGCCGGTTCGTCACCAGCGTTCAGACCTGGCACGCCGAATTCGTTCCGGCTTCTACGCGGCGGACTCCGCTGCCGCCGCGAGACCCTCGCCGACGGCCGCGGCGCGGTAGGAGGGCGCCGAGTGCGGCGTTCCGACGCTCCATCCGGCGCGCTCGGTCGACGTCGGTCGGGTCGAGCGGAACCCGTCGAGGAGCCGGTGACGCCGCAGCGAGAACTCCATCGGCAGCTCGCCCCAGACTTCCTTGAGAATCGCCTTCCGGTCGGCACCGGGTGCGCGCAGGGAGCGCACCAGGCCGATGACCAGGCGCTTGGGATTGATCACCGACTCCACCGGGCGGGCCCGGTTGAACGTGTCCGACAGGTTCGGCCGGTCTCCGCCCGAGGAGTCGACGAAGGTGCGCAGCACCTCCCGAACCAGCGGGCTGGTCGCGCCGGGGCGTGACTCGCGGTTGCCCCAGTGGTAGGTGGAGATGGTGTCTGCATCGCGGGCGGCCTCCCACTTCCGCAGGGCCGCGTCGAGCCGGTCTCTGTCGATCCGGCCCGGGCCGAGCCCGGCAGGGTCGTGCAGGCAGGGCACGACGGCTTCGCCGAGCAGCCGGCCGAACTTGAGCGCGTCGCGCATCCCGTTGCCGGTGGTCGGGTCCTTGAAGTGGCCGGCGTCCCCGGCCAGCACCCAGCCAGGGCCGCACGAGCGCCGGTAGTAGGCGGTCAGGTCGTCGGTCATGCGCGGCTTTCCGGCATTCGTGGCATCGCCGACCCGGGCCTTGAGCGCCGGGTTGCGGTCCAGCATCCCCCGCCACTGCGCGTGGAAGTCGCTCCGGTACACCGGGATGGCCGCCGCGTCGGTCATGTTGACCACGAGGGTGCGGCCCGCCGGGCAGGACGGGAGGACGAGGACCTGCTCGCCGTCGGCCCGGAAGATCTCCAACGCATCGGGTGCGTCGGCACCGAGCGGGTCGTCGAGGTAGCGGAACACGAAGCCGCGGCCGTTCTTCGAGGCGCGGTACGGGGTCCAGGCCCCGACCTCGCCCGCGACGCGGGAGCGCCGGCCGTCGGCGCCGATGACCAGCTCGGCGTGGATCTCGTACTCGCCGTCCCGGGCCTTGCAACGAACCCCGACCGCGCGCCCGTCGCGCCAGACGACCTGCTCGACCTTCGTCCGCTCACGGATCTCGGCGCCGGCGTCCCGGGCGGCCTGCACGAGGACCGCGTCCTGCTGGTCGCGCGGGATACACAGGGCGTAGTCGATCCCGGAGAACGGACGGAACCGCTCGATGATCTCCACGTCACCGTCGCGCACGGTCAGATACCGGCTCTTCGACGGGCCGAGCGCGAGGATGCCGTCGAGCGCACCCATGAACTGCAGTTCCTGCACCCCGTTGGGGACCAGCACGTGCGTGGAGAGGGTGTCGGAGGGAAACCCACCCTTGTCGACGACGATGACCTTGAGCCCGGCCCGGGCGAGCGGCACCGCGGCCGCTGTCCCCGCGCAGCGGGAGCCGACGATGACGACGTCGGCCTTCTCGATGCTCGTGCTCACCGGTCCGCCTCCTCAGGCCAGGCCGATTGCGCGCAGCAGCACGATCGAGTCGTAGAAGGCGTGCACCGAGGTCGCCCGCCCGTCGGGGTCCACCTCCCAGACGTCGGTCCCGACGACCTCGAAGGACTTGCCGCTGATCGGCGCGCCCGGAGGGAACTCGCCCGTATGCGTACCGGTCATCCGCCACGCCGACGCGACCCGCCCAGCTGACGGATCGACGAGCGGGCTGCCCACCGCCTCGAAGGTCAAGTCGGGGAATCCCCGCCACGCGCCCCCGAAGAAGGCGGCGGCGCCGTCGTGGTCGGTGAGTGGCTCGGGTAGCAGCGGATCTACCCAGTTGACCTTCGGGTGGATGACCTCGAGTGCTGTGGCCAGGTCACGCTGGTTCCAGGCGGCGAGATAGCGCTCGGGGTAGGCCTCGAGTGTGCTCGTCTGGATGCTCAACGACACGGGAATCACCTTCGTTCGACGGCTTCGGCGAGGATCCAACCGGCAGGGGCCTGGATCGCGGCTGTCCACTGTCACATCTCACAGGCGGTTGGGTCCTCATCCCTATGAGCGGGCTTCCTCGCTGATAAGGCGTAGAAGGATTGTCGGACAGGCACCTGGCTGCTTCGCTCATGCCTCATGCGCACTCAGACCACCGAGACGACAGGGCTCGCGGGCGCCGACTTCGCGGACCTGCCCACCGCCCCTGCCGAGATCGACCTGGGAGCGCTGCTGGAACGCCGGGCCCGAGCCTCCGCAGAACGCCCCGCTGTGACCTTCCTCGGTCGCACGCTGACCTTCGCCGAGGTCCATGACCGGGTCCGACGCCTGGCGCAGGTCCTGCGCGACGGAGGTGTTCGGAAGGGCGACCGGGTCGCCTACCTCGGCCTCAACGACCCGGCGATCCTGGAGGCCTGTTTGCCGCGGCCGACCTCGGAGCGGTGCTCGTGCCGCTGAACTTCCGCCTCGCCGGCCCCGAGCTTGCGCACGCGATCAACCACTCCGGCGCCCACACAGTGCTCGCCGACAGCCACCACACAGCCGTCATCGACGCCATCCGCGACCAGATCGCCGCGTCCCGGTTCATCCGCGTGGCCGCCGGCGGGAGCGTCCCGGGCTGGGAGGACGGCGACGAGCTCATCGACGGCGCGAGCCCACTGCCGGAACGGGTAGCGGTCGACGCCTCGGACCCGCGCTGATCATGTACACCTCGGGGACCACCGGCAGCGCCAAGGGCGTCGTCCTGACCCACGCGAACCTGTGGTGGCACAACATCGGGGTGGTACTGGCCCTGGACATCGCCTACGACGACGTCTCCCTGGTCTGCGCGCCGATGTTCCACATCGGCGCGCTGAACGTCACGACGATCGCCACCTGGATCAAGGGCGGGCGGCTGGTCATCCACCGGGCGTTCGAGCCCCAGGCGGTGCTCGACGATCTCCAGCGGGAGGGCGTCACCACCATGTTCGGGGTCCC
>DASXJE010000236.1 GCA_036497565.1 Mycobacteriales bacterium | reverse complement strand
GGCGGGCTCACATCCGCCGGGTCTGGCACGTTTGCTCAGTGTGGGACACCAACCGTTCGAAGCCGTCGTGCAGCGGTACGGATCGACGGTGCTGCGGGTGTGCCGGGCAGTCCTCGGACCCGCGGCCGCCGACGACGCCTGGTCGGAGACCTTTCTCTCCGCGATGCAGGCGTATTCGACGCTGCGCCCCGACAGCAACGTCGAGGCATGGCTGGTCACTATCGCCCATCGCAAGGCGATCGACCAGGTCCGCACCCAGGCCCGGCGAGCGGTCCCGACGGCCAACGTGCCGGACCGACCCACCACACACGGGCAGCCGGGCGGCTGGGAGTCCGACCTGTGGGCAGCACTGAAGGACCTACCGCTCAAGCAACGCGAGACAGTCGCCTACCACTACCTCGCCGGCCTCCCGTACGCCGAGATCGCCACGATCCTCGGCGGCACCGCCGAGTCGGCCCGCCGCGCCGCCGCGGACGGCATCGCGACGCTGCGCAAGACCTACCTGCAACCCCCGCACGACCGAGACGCAGAAGGAGAAGCGTCATGATGACCACCCCCGAGCTCCCGACCGCAGCAGAGCTGCTCGCCGCGCTCCCCCGGGTCGACGACGACGCCGAGCGCCGGCTGCACGCCCGACTGGCGGCCGCGGCGCTCGACGCAGGCATCCTCGACGTCGCCTTCCGGACCGTGGACACCCCGCTCGGTGCGCTGTTGCTCGCCGCCACCGACCAGGGCCTGGTCCGGGTCGCCTACGCCCGCGAGGACCACGACCGGGTGCTCCAGCAGCTCGCCGACACGGTGAGCCCGCGGGTGCTGCGCGCACCTGCACGGCTCGACCTCGCCGCACGCGAGATCGAGGAGTACTTCGTCGGCCGGCGTACCCGGTTCGACCTGCCGCTGGACTTCCGGCTGTCGGCGGGGTTCCGCCGGACCGTGCTGGCCCAGCTACCCGACATCGCCTATGGCACCACCGCGACCTACGCCGCGATCGCCGCTGCAGCAGGCAATCCGAAGGCGGTGCGCGCCGTGGGCTCGGCCTGCGCGACCAATCCGCTGCCGGTCGTCGTACCGTGCCATCGGGTGGTACGCAGCGACGGCACCATCGGTCAGTACGTCGGTGGCGTCGACGCGAAGCAGACCCTGCTGACTCTGGAGGCCGCCGCATGAGCACGCTGAGCCGGCTCGACTGGCCCGCCCTGACCGACGAGGTCAACGACTTCGGCTGCGCCCAGACCGCGCCGCTGCTGACCTCGGACGACTGTCGCTCGGTCGTGAAGCTCTACGACGAGACCGAGCGGTTCCGCGCCACGGTCGACATGGCCCGCTTCCGGTACGGGTCTGGGCAGTACCGCTACTTCGCCGACCCCGTCCCGGATCTCGTCGCCGGGCTGCGGGAGGAGTTCTACCCCTACCTGCTGCCGATCGCCCGGGACTGGGCCGAGAAGCTCGGCCGGCCCGCGCCGTGGCCGGACACCCTGGCCGAGTGGCTCGACATGTGCCATGCGGCCGGGCAGACCAAGCCCACACCCACGCTGCTGCGTTACGGCGAGAACGACTGGAACGCGCTGCACCGCGACATCTACGGCGACCTGGTCTTCCC
>DASXJE010000235.1 GCA_036497565.1 Mycobacteriales bacterium | reverse complement strand
CTCACCGCGGCGGCGAAGACGTCGCTCGGCACCGTGCCGACCGTGGTCGGCATCTGCGGCAGCGTCGGGTAGTCCTCGACCGGCATCGTCGGCAGCGAGAACCGGGCGTTGCCGCAGACGATCGCCACCCGCGGGCCGTCGACCTCGACCTGGACCGGGTGCGGGGGCAGGGACCGGGTGATGTCGGCGAGGAGCCGCCCGCTGACCAGCGCCCGGCCGGCGCTTTTGGCGTGCACCTCGAGGTCGACCTGGGTGGAGACCTCGTAGTCGAACCCGGAGACCGACAGCCGCTCGCCGTCGACGTGCAGCAGCACCCCGCCGAGGACAGGCACGGGCGGCCGGGGCGGCAGGGACTTGGCGGTCCACGCGACGGCGTCGGCGATCGCGTCCCGATCTATCTCGAACTTCATCGGCGACGGCCTCCTGGACGAGCTGAGTGAGGGAGCGGGGTGGTGCCGTGGGTGGGGATATCCCCAGGGATCCACCGGGCAGATGGCGTGTGAGGTGTCATCTCTAGATAAGACTCGTCGTCGTCATAGGTGCTGTGGATAGTGGGGACGACGGGTGTTTGCGCAGGCCAGCGAGGGTAGCGCGATGTGAACAAGTGGTGAGGATGCCGGGGACGAACAGCGAACCGGCGGTGGATGACGGCGGGACGCACGCGGCATGCACCGGGTTGTCCACCGTTTTCCACAGAGTTCTCCCCAAGCTGTGCACTGTCGATAAGCGGAGAGTGTCGAGGTGACGGTGAGGTGCTCACTATCCGGCCCGGCAATGTGGTGGCCGTCACTCTCCGGCTCATGATTGGCGGGCCCGGACCTTGATCCGGTTGGTCAGCTCGGTGACCTGGTTGAAGATCGACCGGCGCTCGGCCATCAGCGACCGGATCTTGCGCTCGGCGTGCATGACCGTGGTGTGGTCGCGGCCGCCGAAGGTCTGCCCGATCTTCGGCAGCGACAGGTCGGTGAGCTCCCGGCACAGGTACATCGCGATCTGGCGGGCGGTGACCAGCACCCGGCTGCGGGAGGCGCCGCACAGCTCCTCGATCGACACGCTGAAGTACTCCGCGGTGATGGCCATGATCGCCGCCGCGTTGATCTCGGGCTGCTCGGACTCGGGGATGAGGTCCTTGAGCACGATCTCGGCGAGCGTCAGGTCGACACCGGTGCGGTTGAGGCTGGCGAAGGCGGTCACCCGGATCAGCGCCCCCTCCAACTCGCGGATGTTGCTCTGAATCTTGCTGGCGATGAACTCGAGCACATCCGGCGGGGCGTTCAACCGTTCCTGGGCCGCCTTCTTACGCAGGATCGCGATCCGGGTCTCCAGATCCGGCGGCTGCACATCGGTGATCAATCCCCACTCGAATCGGGTCCGCAGCCGGTCCTCCAGGGTGGACAGCTGCTTCGGCGGCCGGTCGGAGGAGATCACTATCTGTTTATTGGCGTTGTGCAGAGTGTTGAAAGTGTGGAAGAACTCCTCTTGCGTCCGCTCCTTGTTCTCCAGGAACTGGATGTCGTCGACGAGAAGAATGTCGTTATCGCGGTAGCGGCGCTGGAACGCCGACTCCTTGCCGTCGCGCAGCGAGTTGATGAAGTCGTTGGTGAACTCCTCGGAGCTCACGTAACGCACCCGGACGCCCGCGAACAGGCTCATCGCGTAGTGCCCGATCGCGTGCAACAGGTGGGTCTTGCCCAGCCCGGAGTCGCCGTAGATGAACAGCGGGTTGTAGGCCTTTGCCGGCGCCTCGGCGACGGCGACCGCAGCCGCGTGCGCGAACCGGTTGCTCGAGCCGATGACGAACGTCTCGAACTGGTACTTCGGGTTCAGCCGGTCGGACTCGCCGCGCTTGGTGATCGACGTCGGCGGCGGAACGGGCTCGTCCTCGACCGGGTAAGGGTCCTCCTCGACGGCCGCGCTCCCGCCGGTGCTTTCGGCAATGGGCTCAGCGGGCTCGGACTCGACCGTGACGGCTACGCGCACATCCTGGGCGAGCTCGCGCGACAACGCATCCACCACCAGCGGCCGCAGCCGGGTGTCGAGGACGTCGCGAGCGAAGTCGTTTGGCGTCGCGAGCACGACGGTGTCCTGCACCAGAGCGAGCGGCTTGGTCAGGCGTAGCCACGCGCGTTGCTGAGCGGAGACCACGTCCTCGCCAAGTCCGGCAATCG
>DASXJE010000234.1 GCA_036497565.1 Mycobacteriales bacterium | reverse complement strand
ACACTCGCGAATTTCAGCCGCCAGTCAGTTTCGGGCTGCGATCATGGCAGCCACGATGCGTCTACTGGTGGTCGAAGACGAGCAGCGCCTCGCCGCCGGGCTTCGGAAAGGGCTCGAGGCAGAAGGTTTCGCCGTCGATGTCGTGCACAACGGCACTGACGGCATCTGGATGGCGCGGGAAAACCCGTTCGACGCGATCATCCTCGACGTGATGCTGCCCGGGGCGAACGGTTACCAGGTGTGCCGGACGCTGCGCCGCGAAGGCAATTGGACCCCCATCCTGATGCTGACCGCCAAGGACGGCGTGTGGGACGAGGTCGAGGGGCTCGACACCGGCGCCGACGACTACCTGGCCAAGCCGTTCTCGTACGCGGTGCTGGTTGCGCGGCTGCGGGCGCTGCGGCGCCGCGGTGCGCGACCCCGGCCGACCGTGCTGGAGGCCGGCGAGCTCCGGCTGGATCCGGCGACGCGGCGGGTGTGGCTTGGCGGCGAGCAGATCGACCTCACCAGGCGAGAGTTCTCGATCCTGGAGTACTTCCTGCACCATCCCGACGAGGTGCTGGCGAAGCGCGACATCCTTGACCACGTCTGGGATTTCGACTTCGACGGCGACCCGAACATCGTCGAGGTGTATGTGCGACGACTGCGTATCAAACTGGCCCGGCCGGGCGACGGTGCACTGATCGAGACCGTTCGGGGCGCCGGGTACCGGCTGGTCGTCGCCCGTGATTAAACGCCTCGCCACGATCCGGGCGGGCACCACTGCCGTCGCGATCGTAATCGTCGCCATTGCACTTGTTGCTGGCGCCATGGCGCTTCTCACTGTGCTGCGCGGCACGCTGATAGACGAGGTCAAGGATGCTGCGGGTGCACAGGCGCTCGAGGTGGCGCGCAACCTGGTTTCCGGCCAGCCGCCGATCTTGGAGGTTGCCCCCAGCGACGAGCAGTTGATTCAGGTGCTCGGCCCGGATAGCTCCGTGCTCGCGTCAAGCCGCAATGTCACCGGTGAAGCCGCAGTGGCGCGATTGCGCCCGGGCGAGTCCGGGCAGGTCCTCACTCCGCTCGACAGCGAAGAGTTCATGGCGGTCGCGGAGGGCGCGCAAACCTCCGACGGGCCACGCACGGTGTTGGTGGCGAGGGCGTTGATCGGTGTCTTCGAGACCACCGCGGTGGTCACCAAGGTGCTATTGATCGGATTGCCGTTGCTGTTGGTTGTGGTGGCGGTCACGACCTGGATGATGGTCGGCCGAGCCCTCGCCCCGGTCGACGCGATACGTCGCGAGGTGGACGAGATCTCGGCTGCACAGCTGCATCGCCGTGTGCCGCAGCCGGATGCCGACGACGAGCTCGGCCGATTGGCCGCGACCATGAACCGCATGCTGGAGCGGCTGGAAGGCGCGCGAAACAGTCAGCGCCGCTTCGTATCCGACGCGTCGCACGAGTTGCGCTCGCCGATCACCACCATCCGCCAGCACGCCGAGGTTGCCCTCGCGCACGCCGACCGTATGACGGCCCAGGAGCTCGCCGATGTGGTGCTGGCCGAAGAACACCGGATGCAGGGCCTGGTCGAGGACCTATTGCTGCTGGCGCGCGCGGACGAGCACGTGCCGCTGGCGCGCGCGCCGGTCGACCTCGACGATGTGGCGTTCGAGGAGGGACATCGGCTCCGCGCGACGACCTCCAAGCGGGTGGACACCTCTGGGGTGGGCGCGGCACGGGTGCAAGGCGATGCCGACGCGCTGCGCAGGGTGTTCCGCAACCTCGGCGAGAACGCCGCCCGGCACGCGTCGAGCCGGGTCGACATCGCCCTTGCCGATCTCGGCGACGACGTCGTGCTGACCGTGGATGACGACGGGCCGGGGATCCCCGAATCCGAACGGGCCCGGGTGCTGCAGCGCTTCGTCCGCCTCGACGAAGCCCGCTCCCGCGATGACGGCGGCAGCGGCCTCGGCCTGTCGATCGTCGACGAGGTGGTCAGGTCTCACGGTGGCTCGATGTCGATCACGCAGTCCCCGCTGGGCGGCGCCCGCATCCAGGTGACGCTGCCCGCCGATGAGGGTTGATCGCGTTCAGGCTGCTGTCAGGTAGTTCGCGGCAGCCTGTCGACCATGAAATTCAAGAGCATCGGAATCGTGACGGCCGTCGGAGCGGCGGCGGTCGCCATCGGGACCGGTATCGCAGCGGCGCAACCCGACGATGGTGAGGGAACGCCGATCACCGGTGACGCGCTGACCAAGGCCAGCCAGGCCGCGCTGGCGTTCACCGGCGGCGGAACCGTCACCGGCACAGAGATCGGTGATGAGGAAAGCCTCTACGAGGTCGAGGTGACCAAGGCCGACGGCAGTCAGGTCGACGTCCAGCTCGATCCGAGCTTCGCCGTCGTCGGTAGCAAGACGGACGGACCCGGCGCGGACGCCGAACCCGACGCGCCCGGCAACTAAGGCCGACGATGGATGCCGCCGACGGACACACGGGTCGCCATCTGGTCACGCTCGTGAGCTGTGCGCCCCTCGTGGTCACGCTCGGTGTCGCCTGCGGCGGCGAGTCGACCCCGGTCAAGGCGGACTGCATCAAGGTCGTCTCTGAATCGGGCGAGCGCACCGACGAGTGCCTGCCGGTCGCGCCGGACAGTCAACGCATCGATCTGGCCACCCCGAAATTCAGCCATCCGACGCCGATCACGAACCCGCTACATCCGACCAGTCGTGTCGAGCAGGTCATCTTCGGCGGTCACGTGGACAACAAGCCGTTCCGTACCGAGGTGACCCTGCTGCCGGAGACCAAGGCGACGCCCTATCGCGGCACGACAGTCGACACGGCGCTCATTCAGTACGTCGCGTACCTGGACGGCCGGATCCAAGAGGTGGCCATCGACCGATACGCGCAGGCCGACGACGGCTCGGTGTGGTACTTCGGTGAGGACTATTCCGCCTTCGAGGGCGGCAAGATCACCGACACCGAGGGGACCTGGGTGGTCGACGACAAGATACCGGCGGCGCTGATCATGCCGGCGCATCCGCGCGTGGGTGACGTGTACCGCCCGGAGAACGTACCCGAGGTGGTGTTCGAGGAGGTACGTGTCGACAAGGTCGACATGACCGTGCCCGGCCCGAGCGGAAACATCAGCGGCGCAATGGAAGTCAATGAGCTGCACATGGACGGCATGCGGGAGGGAAAGATCTTCGCTCCTGGCTACGGCGAGTTCTCCACCGGAGTTCCGGGCGGTGACCTGGAGGCGGTGTCGCTCGCGTCGCCGACCGACCGCAGGCCGGATCCGGCTCCGGCCGAATTCGGCGCGCTCTCGGCCGCGGTTCGAGCGGTCTTCGAGGCCGTCGCCGATTCCGACGCCGAACGTGCCAAGCAAGCAGCGACGTCGCTGGATCAGGCGTGGGGTGCGGCGCTGACCAAGGGTGTTCCGCCGCAGGTGGCGTCGCAGATGAAGAGGGACATGGGCGAGCTGGCCACCGCGGTCGACGTCAAGGATTGGAGGGCCGCGCAGTCGGCTGCGTTGCGGGTCGCCCAGAACGATCTCGACCTGCGGCTGCTGTATCAGCGAGTGATCGACGTCGACCTGGCCCGGATGGCGTTGTGGGCAGACCAGCTTCCGATCGACGCAGCAGCCGACGACGCGGGCGCGGTGCTGGCCGATGTGGCTGCGCTGGAACGTGTTTGGGAGCGCAACCGCCACGGCGTCGACTCAGCCGGGGCGGTGGACGCCGCACTGCAGCAGTTGCGCAAGGTGGCCGACGCTGAAGACCTGCCCGCGGTCGACGGTGCCGCGGCCGCGCTCAAGCAGGCACTGGCGGGACTGCATGCCCGCTAGGGCTCCCGCAGCACCGACGCCGGCCGCACCCGGGTGACGGCGGCCAGCGCTGCGGCCATGGCGATCGTCGACGTCGTCGCCATGAACACGGTGAAGACCGAGAGGGCACCCGTGGGGATGGTCAGCAGCGGTGGGGGGAGTGCGAAGAACAGCGAGAGCACCCGGACCTCGAGCAGCGCGAGCCCCAGCCCGACCGGAACGCCGATCAGCATGCTCCCCAGCACGACCAGCACGCCTTCGGAAGCCGGTCCCGCGATGACCTGGGACGTGTCGGCGCCCACGGCCCGAAGGATCGCGAACTCACGGCGGCGTTCGAGCACGAGGAATGCGCCGAGCACGGCGACTCCGACGGCGGCGATCAGCGCGGCTCCGAGCGCTTCGATGCGACTGAGCCCCGCGAGGTTCAATGCGGTTAGGCCCCGCTGGAACGGGTTACCGGCCGTTGTCACGCCGAATCGATCGGACAAGGTTCCGCGGAGTTCGGCGGCCACCGCGTCGGCCGATCGCCCGGCAGAGACGCGGGCGAGGTAGAAGTCAGGGGGAGCCGGGACCGTCCGCGGGATCGCGGCCGTGGACATGACCAGCTCGGCCGGCTGGTCGGGCGGCGGGGTTGTCGGCGGAAACGAGCCGTAGACGCCGAGCACGTGGAGCTTCAGGTTGGTGCTCTTCTCGAAATCGTCCGGATAGATTGTGATCGGCAGCGTGTCACCGGGTCCGACCTCGAAATCGATGGCCAGCTCCTTGAGCAGGAGCACCCCGCGCGGGTCGCTGCCGAGCGCTTCGGGGCCCTGACCCTCCAGGATCCGCGGCGCCATCGTGGACACGTCGGGATAGGTGGACAGGTCGATCGCCATGATCGTCTTGCGGTCGCTTCCCGCCTGCGCGGGCACGAGGCGGAAGGGGCTGACGGCGGCGATCCCGGGGCCGAGGGGCGGTAGCTGGTTCGTCGGGTCGGCCGGGGTGAGGCGCATATCGGAGCCCAAAGCCGCCCCGGCGTCAGTAGCTTTCGCGGTGCGATAGGTCGCCGCGAACGCCAACACCTGGGTGCCGAACGCCACCGCCAACGCTCCGAGCACGAGCGCGACGGCCATCCGCGCCGGACGCCGGCCCGTCCATCGGGTGGCAGCGGCGCGCCACGAAGGCAACGGCCTCGACCGCCCCCGCTCCGCCCGTCGACTCAAGATTGCCAGCACGATCCGGACCGCCAGGAAGGTGACCCCGAGCCAGAAGAAGATGGGTGCCAGCAGCACATAGAACGACAGCGCCAGGGACGTGCCTTCGATCGGGGTCTGCGACAGCCCGCCGGTCAGGTGGTTGATGCCGAGGATGCCCAGGCCGAGGGCGATGAGGATCAGATCGAGGTAGGCGCGTTTCCACATCGGCGTCCAGCCCCGCTCCAGCAGACGGCGTTCCACGGCGACGTCTGACCGGCGTTCTGTGCTTCTGAGCCGGATAAGCCGGATGACCGTGGTCACCGCGCCGACGGCAAGCGCCAGGATCGCCGTGGTGGCGAGCTCTCCCGGCGCAACCCCGCGCCACACGGGTCCACCGGTCACCAAGCTGACGGTGGCGGCTGCGACGAGAAGTCCCACAACCGATCCCGCGAGTCCCACGTCCGCCGCATCGGCCGCGGCAAGGCGGAGCACCTGCCCAGTCGTGGCGCCCCGCAGCCGGAGAAGTGCCTCCTCCCGGCGGTTGGCCTCGGCGAGGGCAGAACCGGCGGCGAGGCCGAGCGCGCCCGCCGCGAGCACGCCCGGAATCCCCAGCAGGAGGAACAGGATCTTCGCGTTGGTGGCATCGGACTGGGCGGTCACCAACGTCTCGGCGGCGTTGTCGGCAACCAGGATTGAGCCCGCCGCCCGACGCTCCAGCAGCGATCGAAGCTGCCCTGACCATGCGGTCGCGCGACTCGGATTCGGCGGATATGCGGCGTGGTCAACGGTCAGGTGGGATTCCAGGCTTACCGGCGGCAGATCGGTGGAGCCCGGATCGAACACCGGGGAGATACCGCCGTGGGTGGCCCACTCCTGCAGCACAGGCGCGATGTCGCGCTGAAAGGTGCTGAAGTCGATGACGATGGAGCGGGGCACGGCGACCACATCGCCCTGCACGTCGCCGTAGGGGATTGAGAACCACGTTGTGGCCTGGCGCAGATCGACCGTCCCGGTGACCGGGAGTGTGAGGGAAAGCTTGGGGGCGTCGCCGGGCAATGCTATCGAAACCGTTGCGGCCGAGGCGAATCCGGAAGTGTTGCGAAGCGCTTCATCCAGCAGCGCGCCACCGCCCGGCCTGCCGCTGACGACACGGAGCCACCCTCGACCGGCGAAGTAGGACGGGTCGACGGCGATCAGGCGGGCGGTCCACTTCCCGGCGCCGGGGGTTTCCACCACCACGTTGGTCGCGGCGAAGGGTTCGGCGCGGGCGACTGCGGGCACCGCACCCAGATCGTGGCTGACGGACGTCATGTCGACGTCGAGCGACCTGCCCATCGCACGCATCTCGATCTGCACCGGTTCCAATGCCACCCGCGTCATGGCGCGGTCGGCGTCATCGACGAAGAGCATCGTCGCCGCCAGCATCGCGACCGGAAACGCGACCCCAAGAGTGCCGAGGACGAGACGTCTCGGCGCACGCCGAATCGTGCGCGCCGTGAGCCAGCGGATCACTGGACGCGCCCCGAGTGCATAGCCACCACGCGATCGGCGTGAGCCGCGACGGTGGGATCGTGCGTGACCATGACGACCGCCGCATCGCGCTCGCGCGCGGCGGCAATCAGCAGCCGAACGATGTCCTGGGCGGTGAGCGAGTCCAGGCTTCCGGTGGGCTCGTCGGCCAGAACCACTGCGGGTTCGGCTACCAGGGCTCTTGCGATTGTCACCCGTTGCTGCTGGCCGCCTGAGAGTTGGTCGGTCAGCTTCATCGAGTGCGGCGCGAGTCCCACTCGTCCGAGCGCGCCGGCCACCCGGCGATCCCGTGCCGCCGGCTCGATTCCGTCGAGCAGCAACGGCACTTCGACGTTCTCCGCTGCGGTCGCTTGGGGAAGAAGCGCCAGACCTTGAACGATGAAACCGCAGGTTCGCCGGCGAAATCGGGCGCGGGCACGTCCCCGCAGCGTCGCCCAGTCAACACCCGTTACGCGCACCTGTCCCTCGTCGGGGGTGTCGAGTCCGCCGAGAAGATAGAGAAGGGTGCTCTTGCCCGAGCCGCTCGGGCCGGTCACCGCCACAACTTCGCCCCGGGCGGCGGCGAGCGACACCGAATCGACGCCGCGAACCTCGTGTCCACCACCGCGGTAGGACCGCGTCACTCCGCGCGCCTCGATGGCAGGCGCTTCAGGCGCCATCGAGGATCTCGCCGTCGCGCATGATGAGGCGCCGGTCGGCCCGCTCGGCGACCTGCGGGTTGTGCGTCACTGTGAGGATGCTCGCGCAATCTCGAGCCTTCAGTGTTGCCAGAAGATCGAGAACGCCTGCGGCCGTTGACTCGTCGAGCTCACCGGTCGGCTCGTCGGCCAAGAGGACCTGCGGCCGCGGCGCCAGGGCGATGGCGATGGCCGCCCGTTGGCCCTCACCGCCGGACAACTGTCCTGTCCGGTGGCGGCGCCGGTCGGCGAGGCCGACCTCGTCCAGAAGTTGGTCCACCCGGGCCCGGATCTGTGTGCGTCCCCGACCCTCGAGGCGCAGCGGCAGCTCGATGTTCTCGGCGACGTCGAGAAGCGGGTGCAGGTTGTCCCGTTGGAGCACCACGCCGACCCGCTGACGGCGCCACCGGGCGCGCGCGGGCGGCGGGAGCCGGGTGAGGTCTTCACCGTCGACGACCACCGCTCCTCCGCTGGGCTCGATGAGCCCGGCCAATACGTAGACGAGTGTGCTCTTGCCGCTTCCCGACGGTCCCATGACGCTCGTCCAGGTGCCCGGCTCGAGGGTCAACGCCGCGCCTCGAAGCGCGATGGTCTCGACTTCGGCCTGGCGGTAGATGTGGTACAGCCCGCGGGCTTCCATTGCGGGGCCGGTTCGGTCGGTCACTTCGGCGCCAGGATGGAGACCAGCCAGACGTCTTCTCGGTGGCCGTTGACGAGGCCGCCGAGCGTGACGAGCCCGACGCCTGGGGCGAAGTACTTGTCTTCGTCCTTGTTGAGGTCGAGCAGGTCTCGGTCGTTGGTCACCAGCACGTCGGAGTAGCGGCCCGCCGGGACCTCGGCCGAGGCGCCGAGCTGTTTGATCAAGGCCACGTCCTCGGCAACCGTCGGCCGGTACTCCTGTCGGTACGCTTCGCCCTGTACCGGGTTGGCCTGCATGATGATGCCGGGCAGTGCTCCGTCGACGCCCGCCTCCCACGAACCGGCGGTGCTGGATACGACCCCGTTGGTGTATTCCTTGGTGTCTTCGCCGAAGTACCAGACGTTGCCCGAGGCGTCCTGCGCGTACCAGTCCGACGTGCGCTCCTCAAGGGCTCCCGTGACGATGTCCCGTACGACGATGGTCCCCACTCCGAAAATGTCCTTCGTCTCTTTGGTCACGGTCAGCTCGATCCGCAGCGGCACCCCGTCGCGCTTGCCTTCGTAGACCATCACGGTCCCCGGAACGAGCGGGAAGTACTTGTTGGTGATCTTGTCGGTGAACTGGGCCGGATCGACCTTGGGGGAGTAGGGGGTCTGCATCAACGGCACCGTCCAATCCGGCGGCGGCGGTGCCGCTGTGGGGCTGCCGGGGTTGATCGACCCCGGCTGCCCGGGCGGGGCCGACGTCGAGCCATTCGAACCGCAGCCGGCCAGCGCGACCGCGGCCATGAAAGCGATGATGAGCCTGCGCATCGCGGTCACCTCCATCGATACATTCGCCGTAAGCATCTGCTGCCATTCCTGAACGGCATCTGAACGCCAGCCGGGCCGGTCACCGATTCCTTTTCGGGGTGCGCCTGGT
>DASXJE010000233.1 GCA_036497565.1 Mycobacteriales bacterium | reverse complement strand
GCGGCGAAGTCGGTGCGCACCGAGGAATTCCAGTTCTGCACCGTCGTCACCTTGGCCTTCACCTTCAGCGCCTCGTTGTCCATCGACCGGCAGAGGTCGACGTTGCCGCTCGAATCCAGCGCGTCGAAGACCACGTCGACGCCGCGTGCCTTCATGTCCAGCGCCGCGGAGTCGAAGTTGGGCAACGCGAAGTCGACCTGCTCCGGAACGACCCGGTATCCCTCCACCGCAAGGCTTTTCATCGTCAGGCTCGCGAACCGCTGCGAGTCGGCCTGGTTGTAGTAGACGACCCCGGCCGTGCGCGCGCCGAGCTTCGCCTTGAAATATCGGTAGACCTCCGTGCCGCCGTAGAGCACGCCGCCGAAGCCGACCGTCCCCTCGCGCGGCTCGTTACTGCCGTAGATCGAATAAAGGTGCCGGTACTGGTCGTAGGCGTTGCCGACCGGCTGTCCACCGACGTCCGGCACTCCCTTGGCGTCGACGTACGGCGCTCCCGCATAGTCCAGCGACGTCGTCGCGGTGAGCGCGAACACCTTCGTGTCGTCGATCAGGTGGTGCACGCACGACTGGTTCCCCGAACCGCTCGACCCGTCGTCACAGACACTGACCTGCACCCGCCGCCCGTGCACCCCGCCGCGTGCGTTGAGTGCGTCGAAGAACGCCCGCGCGCCGTACATCGGTCCGGAGAACGCCTCGCCGCCCAACGGACTGGTCAGGCTCGCCACGATCCCGACCCGGACGGCCGAGGGCGTCACACCGATGTCGGACGCGGTATTGCCGGGCGAGCCGGAAGCCTGACGCGACGAGGCCGCCGAACCGGAGCCCCGTTGGCTGGCGAAGGCGCTCGCCGGCAGCCGAGTCCCACAGCCCGCCACCACGAGCGCCGCCACGACGAGCGCCACCCCAGCCGGTACGACGAGACCACGACGTCGGCGCATCCGATCGCCCCCGGTCGAGCGTACGACGTCGCAGCCGCGCGGACGGTCGGTTGACCTACCGGCCGGAGACGGCCTTGTCCCCTGCGGGTACGTCGGCGGCCCGGCCCAGCAGCGCCGCCGTCGCGGTCAGCGCCGGCACGATCCACAGCGCACCGGTCAGCCCGACGCCCTGCGCCAGGCCGCCGATGATCGACGGCCCGAGCAGCATCCCCAGATAGCCGCAGGTGGAGACCGCCGCGATCGCCGGGCCCGCGTGACCGCTGCCGGCCCCGGCGGCCCCGAACAACGTCGGAACCATCGCCGACAGGCCCAGGCCGAGCACGGCCATGCCGGCGACCCATCCGGCGATCGTGCCGCTGAGCAGCCCGCCGGCCATTCCGACCGTTCCGAGCAGGCCGAGCGCGCGCACGGTCGTCGCCCGGCCGAACCGCGCCACCGTCCGGTCGCCGAGCAACCGCCCGACGGTCATCGCCGCGGTGAAGGCGATGTAGCCCGCGCCGGCCACCGTCACGGTGGCGCCGAGCGACTCCCGCAGCTGTACGGCGCTCCAATCGGCCGCGGCCCCCTCACAGACGAGGCAGGCGAAGGCGGCCGCCCCCAGCGCGAGCAGCCGCCCGGTCGGCCGGGCGAAGGCCGGCGGCCGTTCACCGCCACCGTCCGGATCGGGCAGGAACGCGCGCGTCAGCGGCAACCCCACGACGAGCAGGACGCCACCGCCGACGGCCAATTGCACGGCCAGCGGTACACCGGCCCCGGCAAGGAGACTGCCCGCTCCGGTGCCGATCAGCGCGCCGATGCTCCAGGCCGCATGGAAGCTCGAGAGCACGGGACGCCGGTAGGCCTTCTCGACGGTGACCCCCTGGGCGTTCATCACCACGTCGAGCGACCCCAACGCGGCGCCCCACCCGAACAGCGCCAGCCAGAGCGTGCCGAGGTTGCCGGCCAGCCCGACGACCCACGGCAGCAGGCAGTACGCCACGAAGACCACCTGCGTCGCCCGGGCGCTGCCCACCCGCGAGGCCGCGGCGCCGGCCAGCGGCATCGTCAGCAACGACCCGGCCGCGGGCGCGAGCAGGGCGATGCCGAGCAGTCCGGGCGAGAGGCCGAGGCTCGACTTCACCTCGGGGATGCGGGGTGCCCACGACCCGAACAACAGGCCGTGCGCCGCGAAGACGTAGGAGACCGCGATCCGCGCGCGCCGGGGTGCGGCGCCAGGTGCGCCCTCCACGTTCGCCCGGATGCGTACGGCCACGACGGAGAGCCTTCCACACGCCTCCGGCACAGGCCGCCGGCCGAGTCCTGCCACCGGCTAGCGTTGCCTCAGGAGGCTGGTCATGGGTTTCTACAGAGAGCGGGTCCTCCCGCGCATCATCAATGTCGCCTGCGGCGCAAAGGTGTCCCGCCCGCTGCGTGCACGCGTCTGCGCCGGACTCACCGGCGACGTCGTCGAGATCGGCTTCGGCTCCGGACTCAACGTGCCGTTCTATCCGGCGCCCGTCGCCCGCGTCGCCGCGGTCGAGCCGTCCGACCTCGGCTGGCACCTCGCCGAGAAGCGGGTCGACGCGACGAATGTCCCCGTGCAGCGCTCCGGGTTGGACGGTCAGTTGTTGCCGTACGCCGACGACACGTTCGACGCCGCCCTGTCGACGTGGACGCTCTGCACCATCCCCGATCTACCCGCCGCCCTCGGCGAGGTCCGCCGGGTCCTCAAACCCGGCGGCAGCCTGCACTTCGTCGAGCACGGACTGGCACCGGATGAGAAGGTACGCCGCCAGCAACGACGCTTCGAACCGCTACAGAAGCGGGTGTTCGGCGGATGTCATCTCACCCGCCGGATCGTCGACGAGTTGACCGCCGCGGGATTCACCATCACCGATGTCGACGTGTTCTACGAGGACAGCGTCCCCAAACTGTTCGGCGCCGACTCGCTCGGCACCGCACTCTCTCCCTAGAAAGGACCGCGTCGAGATGCTGGCCTACGTGATGGAGGGCCCGGGAAAGGGATCGGTCACGGAGGTGCCCGACCCGGAGATCGGCGATCACGACGCGCTCGTCGAAATGGTGGCCTGCGGCATCTGCTCGAGCACCGACAAGATGTTGCGACTCGGCACCTTCCGCGGCGGCGTGGGCTACCCGAGCATCCTCGGCCACGAGTCGGTCGGCCGGGTGGTCAAGCGGGGATCACGGGTGCGGCACATCGAGGTCGGCGCGCTCGTGACCCGGGCCAGCGCCTACCCGCCCGGTCGCGCGCCGGTCGGACTGCAGCAGCACTGGGGTGGCCTCGCGGAGTTCGGTGTCGTCACCGACTGGCAGGCGCTGCGGGCGGACCAGCCCGCGCAGCCCGGGTCGCCGACGTTCTCCCAGGTGTTCTTCCCCCCTGCCACCGACCCCGAGAGCGTCGCCCTGGGGATCAGCTTCAGCGAGACGTTCAGCGTCATCTGCCCGGTCCCGGTCCTGCGGCGGAAGGTCGGCGTGGTCGGCACCGGCATCGCCGGGCTGTCCTTCGTCGCCTACGCGAAGCTCCTCGGAGCAGGCCCGGTGATGATCGTCGGCCGTCGACCGGAGCGGCTCGAGTTGGCCAGGCGCCTCGGCGCCGACATCGCCGTCCTGGAAGCCGACGGCGGACCCGAAGCGGTCGCCGGCGATCTCGGCGGCCTCGACGTCGTCTTCGAGGCCTCCGGTGCGGCGCCGATGGTCGGCCGCGCCTACCGGTGGTTGCGCCGGGGCGGACGTGAAGTGGTCTACAGCGCGCCGGAGGATCTCGCCGCACTCGACCTCATGGCCGGCCCGCGCGACGCGACCGTCACTGTCGCGAGCACCGACGAAGCGGCCGTTCTCCCAGGCGTCGTACGCATGGTCGACGGAGGAATCCTCGACAAGGACACCTTCCTCACCCACCGCTATCCACTGACCGACATCACGAGCGCGTTCTCCGACATCGCCCGCGGAGATGTCGTCAAGGCAATCGTCACGTTCAGCTGAGGTCGTCGCCGTACTCGAAGGGGTAAGCAGACAATGACAGCCCAGTCGTCACCGGGATCGAGAATCGCCGGGCAGGCGCTCGTCGCCAGGGAAGGCGGCCGGTTCGACCTCGAGCAGGTGCTCACCGCGCCGTTCGGGCCGTCGACGATCGCCATCCGCACCACGTGGTCCGGGGTCAGCATCGGCACCGAATTCGCGGTGCTGTCCGGGAAGCTCGACTGGGGTGACTTCCCGATCGTCACCGGTTACATGGGCGTGGGACGGGTCACCGATGTCGGCGCCGACGTCACCGGATTCGACGTCGGAGACCGCGTCTACTACCGGCGCAACGCCGAACTGCTCCTCGAGCAGAGCGGACAACCACTGAACTGCGCCGCCGGAGTGCACGCGTCCGTCGCCGTACTCGACCCGACCGGCGACCACGGGGCGGACATCGTGCCCGACGGCGTTTCCGACGACCTCGCCAGCATGTTCGTCGTCCCCGCGGTCGGCCTGAAGGGCACCGACATGGCGGGCGTCCACGTCGGCGCCTCGGTCGTCGTACTCGGCGTCGGCATGGTCGGACTCGCCGTCGTGGCGGCCTGTGCGGCCCGCGGCGCACGGGTTACGGCCGTCGACCTGCGGGCGGAGCCGCTCGAGGTGGCGCGGCGGCTCGGCGCGCACACGGTGCTCGATGCAACGCAGGTCGATGTCGACGCCGAGGTGCGCCGGCTCACCGACGGCGCCGGTGCGGACTTCGTCTTCGAATCGACCGGCCACGGATCATCGGTCGACCTCGGCATCCGGCTGTGCCGGCAGTTGGGTTGCTTCGTCTGGCAGGGAAATTACGGCGACGGGCCGGTGTCCTTCGAGTTCCTGGCGGCGCACAGCCGGCGGCTCCGCATGGTCTTCCCCTGCGACGACGGCTACCGGCCGTTCCGGCGGGCGGTCCTGGACTCGATGGCGCAGGGCCGGCTGCGGTGGGACGAGACCATCACCGACCGGTTGCACGCGTCCGAAGCACCGAAGTTCTTCGAACGAGTCCTCGCCGACGGCGCCGGTCGCACGCTGGGCGCGACCATCCGGTGGTCCGACGAGCCCGCCTGAGCACCCGCCCCGACGCCGTCAGCGCACCGCGAAGCGGACCACGACCGGTGCCGCAGCAGCAGAATCCGGCAGGTCGACGACGACCGACCGGTCCTGCACCTTGACGGGCACCGGGCCGGCGCCGAGCACGGCGGCGGACTCGGTGTCGAGCCGCTCTGGTGACGCGTCGAGTGCGACCCGCCCAGCGGCGTCGACGATCGCATACGCCGCCCCGTCGCGCTGCGTCCACCGGACCCACGGCTGATCCGACGGCGTACCGACGGCGGCGTCGAGCGGCCGCGTGCCGTGGATGGCCCCGGCGTTGACCGCCATCCAGTCGGCCAGCGCCTCGAGCGACCGACGCTGCAGATCGGGGATCCGACCCTCGGCGGTGGGACCGACGTCGAGCAGCAGGTTGCCGTCGCGGGACACCACGTCGACGAGATGGCGTACGACGGCCCGGCCGTCGAGGTAGTGCGACTCGTCCTCGACCTGGTTGTAGCCGAACGACAGCCCGATCCCGCGGCAGCTCTGCCACGCCTGGGTCGACTCGTTCTCCGCGCCGTGCTGGTATTCAGTCGTGCGGTAGTCCCAGTGCGTGGCGCCCCAGCGGTCGTTCACGACACCGTCGGGCACGGCCCCGTAGTAGTGCTGGAACACCTCGGCCAGTCCCAGCGAACCCGCGTGCTTTCCCGCGTCCGGCCACTCGATGTCGTTCCACAGCACGTCCGGCCGGTAGCGGTCGATGAGGTCGCGCACGTGCAGCGCCGCATAGGCGGCGTACGCCGCGTCCTTGGGCCGCCCGGTGTCATTGACCGCGGTAAAGCTGTCCAGCGGCGGCAGGTCGGTCACGTTCCAGTCCAGACCGCCCGAGTAGTAGACGCCGAACCGCATCCCCGCGCCGCGTACCGCGGCCTCGAGGTCGGCGACGAGATCACGGCGCGGTCCGCGCTGCACGGTGTTGCGCCCGCCGGTGCCGGGGGCGTCCCACAGCGTGACGCCGTCGTGGTGCTTGGTGGTGGGGACGACGTAACGCGCTCCGGTCCGGGCGAACAGCGCCGCCCACTCCTTCGGGTCGAAGTCGCGCGCATCCCACGCGTCGAGGAAGTCGTCGTACGGCGCATCGCCGTAGGTCGCCGTGTGGTGGGCCCGGGCCGGGCTGTCGGGAAACCTGATCGTGTTCCAGTACCACTCGGCGTAGGGGTTGTGCCGGAACCAGGTCGCCTCGTCGACCGCACCGAGCTCGCCGGTCGGCTCGGCCCACGCCGGCACCGAGTAGAGGCCCCAGTGGATGAAGATGCCCAGCTTCGCATCGCGGAACCAGTCCGGCACGGGCCGCTCGAATCGGCTCCAGTCCGGCTGCTGCTGCCTGTGCTCGACCATGTCGGCCCGTTCTCCTCGACTCGTCCGGCGGATCAGACACCCGATGTTTCGAGGGCCCAGCTGAGCAGAGCGCTCCCCGCGTGTCAAGGGACGGGAGGGAGCTCCGCGGAGCCATCGGAGGACTCCGGGACGTGGTAGGCAGAGCACATGTCCGCGCACCCCACCGGTGTCGACGTCGTGGTCGTCGGCGCCGGACACAACGGCCTCGTCGCCGCGACCCTGCTGGCCCGCGCCGGGCTGAGCGTCGAGGTGCTCGAGCGGGCCGACGTCATCGGTGGCGCGTGCCGCACCGAACACCCGTTCACCCGGGCCCCCGGCCTGGCCGCGTCGACCGGCGCCTACCTGCTCGGGCTGATGCCCCCCGAATTGCTCACGCTCCTCGATCTCGACCTGCCGCTGGTGCGCCGCGACCCGCACTACTTCATGCCGACCCTCGACGGACGGTCGCTGCTGCTGGGCGCCGACCGCGCGGCGAGCCGCCGCCAGTTCACCGACTTCTTCACCGAGGCCGACGCCCGCGCCGACGACGCGCTCGCCGCCGAGATCACCGCACTCGCCGCCGACGTCGCGCCCGCGTGGCTCGCGCCACCCCTGACCGTCGAGGAGACGGCGGAGCGCTACGTCCGGCCAGGTCTGCAGGACACGTTCGCCGGCCTGGTCCGCGGCAGCGCCGTCGACTACCTCTCCCGGTTCGGCTTCGCCTCCCAGACCGTCCTGGCGATGTACGCCGTCACCGACGGCATGCCCGGGCTGACCGGCTCGCCGTGGTCACCCGGGTCGGGGCACAACCTGCTCGTGCACAACATGTGCCGGCTGCCGGGCGCCGGCGGCACCTGGATGGTCGTGCGGGGCGGGATGGGCACGGTCACCCGGACGCTCGCCGAGCGTGCCATTGCCGCCGGAGCGCGGATCCGGACCGGCGCGGCGGTGGAGCGGATCGTCGTCGATCGGGGTGCCGCGTCGGGGGTGTCCCTCGTCGACGGCGACGACGTCCCGGCCCGCGCCGTGCTGGTCGCCACCGATCCGTTCCGGCTGCCGGACCTGCTCGACAGCCACGCCCCGCCCGCGCTGACCGGCCGGGTGGCCGACCTGGCGGCCCGCTCCGGCGGGCAGACGATGAAGGTCAACCTGGCCCTGGCCGGCCTGCCCCGGTTCGCGGCGCTGCCCGAGGACCGCGGCCAGCACGGCACCACGGTGCACCTGCTTCCCCCTGTCCCGGACGCGGACATGCTCGACGCGGTGCGCGCGGCCTTCGCCGACGGCACCGCCGGCCGACTCCCCGCGACGCCCCCGGTGGAGTGGTACCTGCACTCCACCCTCGATCCGTCCCTGCGCGACGACGCGGGCCGGCACTCCAGCGCGCTGTTCGTCCAGGGGGTGCCGCACGAGCCGGCCGGCTCGTCCTGGCCGGCGGAGAAGGCGGCGTACGTCGATCGGCTGCTCGACCTGGTCGAGGCCTACGCCCCGGGGACCCGCGCGAGCGTGGTCGACGTCGACGCTCTGACGCCGCCCGAGATCACCGCCCGGTTCGGGATCACCGGCGGCAACATCTTCCACGTCGACAACTCAATCTCGTTCGTCGACCGGATGCCCTACGACACGGGCGTGCCCGGCGTCTACGCCGGCGCCGCCGGGTGCCACCCCGCGGGCTCGGTGATCGGCTGCGCGGGACACAACGCGGCGCAGCGCATGCTCGCCGACCTCGGCGCAGCGGTCCGCTGAGAGCCCGCTGAGAGCTGCCCCACCCGGTCACCTGTCAGGGCCCGGTTTCTGACAGGATGACCCCTCACGGTGTCACCAGGGAGGGGAATTCGGGGTGGACCAGGACGCCGGCCGGATCGTCGTATCCGGGCTGACGAAGACATTTGGCCAGATCCGCGCAGTCGACAACCTCAGCTTCACCGTGGAGCCCGGCTCGGTCACCGGGTTCCTCGGGCCGAACGGCGCAGGCAAGACCACGACCCTGCGGATGCTGCTCGGCCTCGTGACCCCCACGGACGGCGCGGCCACCATCGGCGGCCAGCGCTACGTCCAGCTGCACGACCCGCTGCGCACGGTCGGCGCGGTGCTCGAGGCGGCCAGCTTCCATCCCGGCCGGACCGCGCGCGACCACCTGCGGGTCTACTGCACCGCCGCCGGGCTGCCGGCCTCCCGGGCCGACGAGACGCTCGACCTGGTCGGCCTCACCGACTCGGCGCGACGTCGGGTCAAGGGCTACTCGCTCGGCATGCGGCAGCGGCTCGGGCTCGCCTTCGCCATGATCGGCGACCCCGGCGTCCTGATCCTCGACGAGCCGGCGAACGGCCTCGACCCGGAGGGGATCACCTGGCTGCGCCGCTTCCTGCGCCACCTCGCGACCCAGGGGCGCACCGTCCTGGTGTCGAGCCACCTCCTGTCCGAGGTCGAGCAGACGGTCGACCGGGTCGTCATCCTCTCCCGCGGACAGCTGGTCAAGCAGGGCACGATCACGGAGCTGTCGGCCGGGGTCGGCGAGTCGGTGTTCGTCCGCAGCCCTCAGGTCGAGGTGCTCGCGAAGGTGCTCGCCGACAATGCCCAGGTGGTGAATGTGGAGCCGGGCACGGTCCGGGTGAGCGGCCTCGACGCCGCCGCCGTGGGTCACCACGCCTTCACGGCCGGTGTGGAGCTGCACGAGTTGCGCACCGAACGCTCCGACCTCGAACAGATCTTCTTCCAGCTGACCGGGGGTGCGGGCGAGGCCGGCGCACAGCCCGGCAGCCCACCCGCCGCGGCCGGCGACACCGCCCCCGCCTCCACCTACGGCCAGCAGGGAGGGAACGGCTGATGCGTGCCCTCGCCGCCGAATTCCGCAAGCTGTTCACGACCCGTACCGGGCTGTGGCTCACCGTTCTGTCGGTGCTGCTCGCCGCGCTGATCACGATCCTCGTCTGCATCAACCTCAAGACGACCGACCAGAGCGGACCGGGAGCGCTCAAGGGCATCGCGTCGATCGCGGCCGGCTTCGGCTACGTCTTCTCCGCGGTGCTCGGCGTCATCGGGATCACCGGCGAATACCGGCACCAGACCGCCACCCCGACCTTCCTGTCGGTCCCGGTGCGCGGCGTCGTCGTCGCCGCCAAGCTCATCACCTACCTGGTGTGGGGCTTCGTCCTCGGCATCCTCAACGTCCTCGTGACGATGGTGATCGCGGTGCCCTGGCTGTCCCACCGCGGATTCACCGACGTGTCGCTCGGAGCCCCCGGCGTCATGGCGAGCCTGATCGGTGCCGTGGTCGTCGTCGCGATCTTCGGCATCGTCGGCGTCGGTCTCGGCGCCCTCCTGCGCAACCAGATCGCCGCAATCGTGGGCCTCGTGGTCTACCTCTTCATCGCCGAGCCGATCCTCAGCAGCATCTCCGGGATCCACAGCGTCTACCGCTACCTGCCCGGCGCCGCGGCATCGGCGCTCACCGGCGGCAATCTGGGCAACAACAACTCCGTCGCCGATCATCTGTCCCGCGCCCCGGCCGGTCTGGTCCTGGTCGCCTACGGCCTGGTCTTCGCCCTGCTCGGCGCCCTGATCACTGTCCGTCGCGACGTCACCTGAACGGCCGAGAGACCGGCCGGCGCCGACCGCGGAGCGACACGATGCGGGCTCGGAGACCGGAGGCTGATGACGGCGCACGGATGGAACGCGTAACCTCGACAGTTGCAGAAGTCACCGGTGACCGCGAAATGAGGCGACCCGCGACCGTGTCGGATCAGGCGCACAAACCGGGTTTCGGGCCCGAGTTTGGCACCAACGAATGGCTCGTCGAAGAGATGTACGAGCGCTACCTCGCCGATCCGGGCAGTGTCGGGACGGCGTGGCACGACTTCTTCCGCGACTACACACCGAGTGGTAACGGTCAGCGCGCCGAGCAGCGGGTGGCCGCATCAGCCGCGGCAACGGCTCCTGCCAAGGCGGCGCCGGTCACGAAGGCGCCGGTCACCGCCAAGCCCGACCGGCCCGCCGCCAAGACCCAGACCCCGAAGACGCACGAGCCCAAGACGGATCCACGACCGGCCGACCGCGCCCCGGCGGCCAAGAAGGAGCCGACACCGGCGGCCGCCGCATCCACGGCGGGTCCGGCGCCGACCGACCCCGGTGCCCAGGTCCTGCGCGGGGCCGCCGCACGGGTCGTGTCCAACATGGACGCCTCGCTGCACGTCCCCACCGCCACGAGCGTGCGGGCCGTCCCGGCGAAGTTGCTCGCCGACAACCGGATCGTGATCACCAACCACCTGCGGCGCAGCCGGGGCGGCAAGGTCTCGTTCACCCACCTGATCGGCTACGCGCTGGTCAAGGCGCTCGCCGACGTCCCGGTGATGAACCGCGCGTTCACCGAGGTCGACGGCAAGCCCGGGGTGACCACCCCCGAACACATCAATCTCGGGCTGGCGATCGACCTGCCGAAGAAGGATGGCGGCCGATCGCTGGTCGTGGCCGCCATCAAGCGGTGCGAGCGGATGGACTTCTCGCAGTTCTGGTCGGCCTACGAGGAGATCATCCGCCGGGCCCGGCAGAACAAGCTGACCACCGAGGACTTCACCGACGTCACGATCAGCCTGACCAACCCCGGCGGCATCGGCACCGTGCACTCCATGCCCCGGCTGATGACCGGGATGGGCGCCATCGTCGGCGTGGGCGCGATGGAATACCCGGCCGAGTTCCAGGGCATGAGCGAAGAGGCCCTGGCCGACATGGCCGTCAGCAAGATCATCACGCTGACCTCGACGTACGACCACCGGATCATCCAGGGCGCGCAGTCCGGGGAGTTCCTCCGCCGCATGCACGAACTCCTGCTGGGCGCGGACGGCTTCTACGACGACATCTTCCGGTCGCTGCACATCCCCTACGAGCCGGTGCGCTGGGTGCAGGACATCACCACGACGCACGAGGGCCAGATCGACAAGTCGGCCCGCGTGATCGAGCTGATCAACGCCTACCGCACCAGCGGCCACCTGATGGCCGACACCGACCCGCTGGAGTTCACCCTCCGCACCCACCCGGACCTCGACGTACTCAAGCACGGCCTGACGCTGTGGGACCTCGACCGCACCTTCCCGGTCGGCGGGTTCGCCGGTGAACGGGTGATGAAGCTGCGCGACGTGCTCGGCGTGCTGCGCGACTCCTACTGCCGCCGGGTCGGCATCGAATACATGCACATCACCGACCCCGAGGAGCGCGCCTGGCTGCAGAAGCGCATCGAGGTCACCAACGAGCCGGTCGACCGGGAGGAGCAGAAGCACATCCTCGGCCGGCTCAACGTCGCCGAGGCATTCGAGACCTTCCTGCAGACGAAGTACGTCGGGCAGCGCCGGTTCTCCCTCGAGGGCGCCGAGTCGATGATCGCCGGCCTGGACGCCGTCCTCACCAAGGCGGCCCGCTCCGGCCTCGACGAGGCCGTGATCGGCATGGCCCACCGCGGCCGGCTCAACGTCCTCGCCAACATCATCGGCAAGAGCTACCAGCAGATCTTCCGCGAGTTCGAAGGCAACATCGACCCGGGCAGCACACACGGGTCGGGCGACGTGAAATACCACCTCGGCGCCGACGGTGTCTTCAACGGCCCGGAGGGTGAACAGATCCCGGTCACGCTCACCTCCAACCCGAGCCACCTCGAGGCCGTCGACCCGGTGCTGGAAGGCATCGTGCGGGCGAAGCAGGACGCCCTGGACAAGGGCGAAGGCGGGTTCACCGTCCTGCCGCTGCTGGTCCACGGCGACGCGGCGTTCGCCGGGCAGGGTGTGGTCGCCGAGACGCTCAACCTGTCCCAGCTGCGCGGCTACCGCACCGGCGGCACGGTGCACCTGGTGATCAACAACCAGGTCGGCTTCACGACCAGCCCGGCCGCGGCCCGCTCGAGCCTCTACAGCACCGACGTGGCCCGGATGATCCAGGCGCCGATCTTCCACGTGAACGGCGACGACCCGGAGGCCTGCGTCCGCGTCGCGAAGCTGGCCTTCGATTTCCGGCAGACGTTCAAGAAGGACGTCGTCATCGACATGGTCTGCTACCGCCGGCGCGGCCACAACGAGGGCGACGACCCGTCGATGACGCAGCCCGCGATGTACGACATCGTGGACGCCAAGCGCAGCGTGCGGAAGACCTACACCGAGGCGCTGATCGGTCGCGGCGACATCTCCATGGAAGAGGCGGAGACCGCGCTGCGCGACTTCTCCAGCCAGTTGGAGCACGTCTTCAACGAGGTCCGCGAACTGGAGAAGTCGCCGCCGAAGACCAGCCCGTCGATCGAGGCCGAGCAGCCCATCCCGACGAAGCTGGCCACCGCCATCTCGTCGTCGACGATCGAGCGGATCGGCCGCGCGCACGTCGACCTGCCGGACGGGTTCAGCCCGCACCCGAGGGTGAAGCCGGTGCTGGAGCGCCGCGCGAAGATGTCCACCGAGGGTGAGGTGGACTGGGCGTTCGCCGAGTTGCTGGCGTTCGGTTCGCTGGTGCTGGAGGGCAGGCTGCTGCGACTGTCCGGTCAGGACTCCCGCCGTGGCACGTTCGTGCAACGGCACGCGGTGCTGATCGACCGCAGGACCGGCGCCGAGTACACGCCGCTGCAGAACCTCTCGCCGAACCAGGGCCGGTTCATGGTCTACGACTCGGCGCTGAGCGAGTACGCGGCGGTCGGCTTCGAGTACGGCTACTCGGTCGCCAACCCG
>DASXJE010000232.1 GCA_036497565.1 Mycobacteriales bacterium | reverse complement strand
CCGGCCGCCACCTTCGATTCGAAGCCGCGGCCTTCGATGGTCAGCGCGAACGTGCCCTGGATCTCGTCACAGGCTCGCACGCAGCGGGAGCATGCGATGCACTTGGACGGATCGAAGTCGAAGTACGGGTTGCTCTCGTCTTTGACCGCGTCGAGGTGGTTTTCGCCCTCGTACCCGTACCTCACCTGACGTAGGCCGACCGCGCCTGCCATGTCCTGCAGCTCGCAGTCACCGTTGGCCGAACAGGTGAGGCAGTCCAGCGGATGGTCGGAGATGTAGAGCTCCATGACGTTCTCGCGGAGCTTGGCGACCTTCGGAGTCTGGGTCCGCACCACCATGCCGTCGGCGACCGGGGTTGTGCACGACGCAGGCGTGCCACGACGGCCTTCAATCTCCACGAGACAGAGCCGGCACGAGCCGAACGCCTCGAGTCGGTCCGTGGCACACAGCTTGGGCACGTCGACACCGGCAAGCGCTGCCGCACGCATCACCGACGTGCCTTCCGGAACTGCCACGGTCAGGCCGTCCACCTCGAGCGAGACCGTCGCCGGACCGTTCTTGGCCGGGGTGCCGAAGTCCGGTTCCTTGAGCAGAGTCATGGCTGACCTTCCGTCCTCGCGCTGATGTGCAGTGGAATCGGTTGCCCGGCAAGGAAATCGTCGGGGAAATGTGTTATCGCGCTGCGTACCGGCATAGGGGTGAGGCCGCCCATCGCGCACAACGACCCCTCGGTCATCACGTCGCACAGATCCTCGAGCAGAGCCAGGTTTTCGTCGCGGTGCTCGTCGGCGGCGATCCGGTCGATCACCTCAACACCGCGCACCGCACCGACCCGGCATGGCGTGCACTTGCCGCACGACTCTGCTGCGCAGAACTCCATCGCAAACCTGGCTTGCGCCGCCATGTCGACGGTTTCGTCGAACACCACAATGCCGCCGTGGCCAACCATCGCGCCCGCCGCCGCGAATGCCTCGTAGTCCATGGGCAACTCGAATTTGGTCCTCGGCAGATACGCCCCAAGCGGTCCGCCGACCTGGACCGCACGCACCGGTCGACCGGACCGGGTGCCGCCGCCATAGCCGTCCACGAGTTCGCCGAGCGTGATCCCGAAGGCCGTCTCCACGATGCCGCCGTGTTTTATGTTGCCGCCTAGCTGGAACACCTGCGTGCCGCGTGAACGCTCAACTCCGAGTTCTTGATACGCCTGTGCGCCGTGCGCCATGACCGTGGGCACAGTGGCAAGCGTCAGCACGTTGTTCACCACCGTCGGCTTGCCGAACAGGCCGTGGATCGCCGGGATCGGCGGCTTCGCGCGGACCATCCCGCGCTTGCCCTCGAGGCTCTCGAGCATCGAGGTTTCCTCGCCGCAGATGTAGGCGCCGCCGCCCACCCGCACATGCAAATCGAAGTTGAGCGGCGAGCCGAGCACGTTGTCGCCGAGCCATCCTCGCCCGTAAGCGATCTCGATGGCAGCTCGCGTAGTGGCGACCGCATCCGGATACTCGGACCTGATGTAGATGTAGCCTTCCGTCGCGCCGACCGCGTAGGCCGCGATCGTCATGCCCTCGATGAGCAGGAACGGATCGCCCTCCATCAACATCCGGTCGGCGAAGGTCCCACTGTCACCTTCGTCGGCGTTGCAGCAGACGAACTTCAGGTCGTCAGTGCAGTCGAGCACCGTCTTCCACTTGATGCCGGCCGGGAAGCCCGCACCGCCCCGGCCGCGCAGCCCGGAATCCGTGACCTCAGCGACGACGTCCGCAGGTGAATTCTGTAGCGCGCGAACCAGCCCGACGACCCCGCCGTGACGCAGGTAGTCGTCGGGAGACAACGGGTCGGTGATGCCGATTCTGGTGAAGGTGACCCGGTTCTGGGCGGCCAGCCAGGGCAACTCGTCGACCACGCCCAACCGCTGCGGGAGGTCTGCGCCGTCGAACAAGCCGGCCGCCACCAAGCCATCGACATCGGTCGCCGCGATCGGGCCATAGCCCATGCGCCCATCGGGCGTCGCCACCTCGACCAGTGGTTCCAGCCACAGCATGCCGCGAGAGCCGTTGCGGACCACCCGAATCAAACGCCCATGTCGCGCCGCGGCGCTCACCAGCGCGTCGGCGACGTCGTCCGCGCCGACGGACCGTGCCGCGGAATCCCTTGGCACATAAACAGTAACGGGCGTGATCATTGTGCGACCGCCTCGTCGAGTATCGCCGACAATCGAGACTCGTCCAGCCGGCCCTGAAGTCGTCCATTCACTTGTGCGGCGGGGCCGAGCGCGCAGTTGCCCAGACAGAAGACCTGCTCGACGGTCAGTGAACCGTCGAGGGAGGTCTCCCCCAGCGACATACCGCATGCGTCCCGCACATGGCTCACCAATCGTTCCGCTCCGACTGCCTGGCATGCCTCGCCGCGGCAGATGCGAACCGTCGTACGACCGGCGGGTGCAGAGCGGAAGTCATGGTAGAACGACACCACCCCGTGCACATCGGCACGGGACAGATTGAGTTCGTCGGCCAGCACCGGAATCGCTTCCGGCGGAATATATCCCAGCGCCTCCTGGACCGCGTGCAGGATGGGAAGCAGGGCGCCGCGCTGCCCGCGATAAGTCGCAACGATATCTCGGACAAGTGCTGTACTCATTCCTCGACTCCCATTCGCTCCGGTCCTCGCTCGTGCCTCGCTGCGATCCTCACTCGTGGTCGCCTTCGGGCCCTCATGGCGCTCGCCTCCTTAGGAGAGAGGGTGGAACCGCCCCAGAAAGCCCGAATCACCTGGGGCGGTTCTCACCCGGGCGGGCGGGTTAGACGACGACCTTCTTCTCGTGCCACGCCGCGATGGTGTCCGCGTCGTAGCCGAGCTCGGCAAGAACCTCGTCGGTGTGCTCGCCGAGCAGTGGTGCACTCTTGATCTCGGGCTTGAACTCCGAGAACTTGATCGGGCTGCCGACGGTCAGGAAGGTGCCCCGGCCGGGCTGTTCCACCTCGACGATGCTCCCGCTCTTGCGCAGGTCTTTGTCCTCGGCGAGGTCCTTCATGGACATCACTGGCGCACAAGGCACCTCCCACTCGCGCAGGATATCGACGGCCTCCCACTTGGTCTTGTCCGCCAGCCATTTCTCGATCTCGGCGAAGATGTCGAAAATCTTGTCGGCGCGGGCTCGGGCGGTGTTGTAGCCCGGGTCCTCGACCCACTCCGGCCGACCGATGGCCTCGGCGGTGCGCTTCCAGTTCTGCTCCTGGATCGTGAAGTAGATGTAGGCGTTGGGGTCGGTCTCCCAGCCCTTGCACTTGACGACCCAGCCGGGCTGACCTCCGCCGCCGGCGTTCCCACCGCGCGGAACCGCCTCGCCGAACTCGCCATTCGGCCACTGCGGGTACTCCTCCAGGTAGCCAATCTTGTCCAGCCGCTGCTGGTCGCGCAGCTTGACACGGCACAGGTTGAGCACGGCGTCCTGCATGGCGGCAGACACCTTCTGCCCCTTGCCGGTCTTGTCGCGCTGAATCAGCGCGGTCAGGATGCCGATCAGCAGGTGCATGCCGGTGTTGCTGTCGCCGAGGGCGGCACCGGCGACGGTCGGCGGACCGTCCCAGAACCCGGTGGTCGACGCGTTGCCGCCAGCGCACTGCGCGACGTTTTCGTAGACCTTGAGGTCATTCCAGGACGAGTCGTCGTTGAAACCCTTGACGGAACCGAAGATCAACCGCGGATTCCACTGCTGCAGTTTGTCCCACGACAGTCCCATACGGTCCATGGCGCCGGGTGCGAAGTTTTCCACCAGCACGTCCGCGCCTCGGACCAGTTTCTCCATCACCTCCAGCCCCTCGGGTGACTTCGTGTCGATCGCCAGCGAGCGCTTGTTGCTGTTGAGCATGGTGAAGTACAGAGCGTCCAGATCGGGAATGTCCCGCAACTGATTACGCGTCACGTCACCCCCGCTCGTGCGCTCGACCTTGAGTACGTCGGCTCCGAACCAGGCGAGCATCTGGGTGCACGCCGGGCCCGCCTGGACCCCGGTGAAGTCGATCACCTTGATCCCGGAGAGCGGTAAATCGGTCATGACACGTTTCCTTTCGTAGTTTGTCGATCGTGTCGGTGTGAGCGAACTCAGTGCTTTGCGGTGATGCCCTTGGGATTCAGGTGCGCGATGTTTCCGCTCTCGGTGCCGTCCGAGGGGTCGATGACGCAGTCGATCAGCGCCGGCCTCCCTGACGCGAGTGCTTCTCGCAGCGCCGCGCCGACCTCTTCAGGCGTGGTTGCCTGATAACCCTTGCCGCCGAAGGCCTTGATCATGTACTCGTGCCTGGCCTGCAGTGCGGTTGGCGCCGGGTCCGACGTGGTGGAGGCATCGTCGCCGCGATAGACACCGCTGTTGTTGAGGATGACGGTGACGATCGGCAGGTTGTAGCGGCACACCGCCTCGAGCTCCATGCCGCTGAACCCGAATGCGCTGTCACCCTCGATCGCGACTACCGGGTCGCCCGTCTCGACAGCAGCGGCGATCGCGTAGCCCATCCCGATACCCATCACGCCCCATGTCCCGCTGTCCAGCCGGTGCCGGGGTACCTGCATGCCAATGGTGTTGCGCGCCAAGTCGAGTGCGTTCGCACCCTCGTTGACGACATAGACCTGTGGGTTGTCCTGCAGGACGTCGCGGATGACCTGCAGCGCGCCGAGGAATTTCATCGGGTGCGCGCTCAGCGCCGATTCGAGCCGACCCGCCATCTTGGCGACGTTCCCCGACGACTTGGCCTCGAGTTCCTCGCGCCACTCGTTCTGCACGGTGATCTGGCCGGGCTTCGCCCGCTCCAGGAGAGCATCCATCACCGAGCCGATGTCACCGACGAGCGGTGCGGCGATCGGCTGGTTGCTGTCCATCTCGTTGGCAGCGATGTCGACCTGGATGAACTTGGCGTCCGGATTCCATTGCGGCGCATCACCGTGTCCGAGCAGCCAGTTCAGCCGGGCACCGACGAGCATCACCACGTCGGCCCGCTTCAGTGCCAGCGAGCGGGCGGTGGCCGCCGATTGCGGGTGGTCGTCGGGCAGCAGACCCTTCGCCATCGACATCGGCAGGTACGGCACCCCGGTGGTCTCGACGAACTCACGGATCTGCTCGTCTGCCTGCGCGTAGGCCGCGCCCTTGCCCAGCACGATCAGCGGCCGTTTCGCGTTGGCCAGCAGGTCGATTGCGGAGTCGACCATTTCCGTTTCCGGCAGCTGGCGCGGAGCGGGATTGACGACCCGCCACAGCGTTTTGGCCGCCTCTTCCGCGTCGAGCACCTCACCGAGCACCGCGGCCGGGATGTCGAGGTAGACACCGCCCGGACGACCGGACGCCGCAGTGCGGATCGCGCGGGCGATGCCGCGACCGACGTCCTCGGCTCGCGATACTCGGTAGGCCGCCTTGGCAAACATTCTGGCTGCAGCTAGCTGGTCCATCTCCTCATAGTCACCGCGCTGGAGGTCGACGAGGTGCCGCTCGCTCGACCCGGAGATCTGCACCATCGGAAAGCAATTCGTGGTGGCATTGGCAAGCGCGACAAGCCCGTTGAGAAAGCCAGGAGCCGACACCGTCAGGCAGATGCCGGGTTTCTTGGTAAGGAAGCCGGCGGCTGCCGCGGCGTGGCCGGCGTCGCTCTCGTGGCGGAAGCCGATGTAGCGGATGCCCGAGGCCTGCGCGAGGCGGGCCAGATCGGTGATCGGGATGCCGACGACACCGTAGATGGTGTGCACGTCGTTGAGCTTGAGCGCGTCGACAACCAGATGGATCCCATCGGTGAGAGCACCCGGCTCTTGCGGCTCTGGGCTGCTCTCTACCTCCGTATCTGGCAGGGAAGCAATGGTCATGATGTGGGCCCTTCCTGGCTGTTCGCGCTTATTCCCTTGTTGGAGTTAACTTTCCGCGTCGCGGCTGTGTGCGTCCAAGA